>NZ_CP107991.1 GCF_041435015.1 Streptomyces canus
CCGTCCTGGACTCCGCGCGCCGATGCCACCCCTACCACCTCACTGAAGGCGCCCACGGCGACAACCTGGCCTTCGCCGACGAACCCTTCACCTTCGACGAGCTGAGCTCGCCCTGCGATCCCGACCAGCCGCTGATCTACGGCGCCGGCGACCTGGGCAGAGTCCGCGCGAAGGTCACCGCCTGCGCCACCCGCCACGGGCTGGCGGGCCCGCGGCTGCAGGAACTCCTGGTGGCCACCACCGAGGTGGCCGCCAACAGCGTGCGGCACGGCGGCGGCAGCGGAACCCTGCGGACCTGGGTCAGCGACGACACCCTCATCTGCCAGTTCGACGACACCGGCTACATCCACGACCCGCTGGTCGGGCGGTCCCGTCCCACGCCGCAACAGATCGGCGGCCGCGGCTTGTGGCTGGTCCACCAACTGTGCGACCTGGTGCAGATCCGCTCCACAGCCGAGCACGGCACCACCATCCGCCTGAGCACAGCACTGCCCTGACAGCATTCGCTGTCCGCCCAATCCCTTGGACACAATCGCCTTGCGCAGACGTGACGTGCTGCCAGCCTGGAGCGAAGACCGTCCTTGGTTGTCCCCGCGGGCCCGCCCCTCGAGCCCGGCCAACGAGTCCACTGGACCGGCCCCGCGCACCGGCGGGCATGACGCGCGGGCCAGTGGACGCACCTTGGCTGGTGCTGACCAGCCGTGGTCGGGGGTGAGCAGGGCGCGGCCAGATCCGTGGTCGCCGTCCTGGTCACCCCGACCAGGACGGCGCGCGCGGGGCCTCACGCACCCGGCAGCACTGTCCAAACTGCACGCAGCACCAGGTCTCGTGCGCGATCGTCGGCCTGCCGAACGTGATCACTCCCGACCCGCCTCAACGAAGGGCAGTGCCGCTGAGCGATGAGGCGGGGGGATGGGCGCGTGCGGGTCGTGTTCGGATACGCGCTGTGCGGCGTACCAGCCCAGGGCCCGGACCATCACCTTGTGGAGCGTAGGCGGGATCAGCGGGTCGAGGGCCTGCCAAGCGTGGTCGACCAGTTCGCGGGCTTCGGTGAGGCAGACATCGAGAGCACCGCTGCGCATCAGCAGGTCGGATGCCTCGAGGGCGCCGGCGTCGGTGCGTGCGTGCAGAGCCGTGTGCAGGCGCCGGCGGTCGGCTGTGTCGAGAAGGCCCGTGGCGTGGGCCACGGGGTAGGTGACTGTGGCGTTGGCGAGGTCTTCGGCGGGGGAACGGACGGTGATGCCCTGGCGGTATTCGTCCGGGCTGACCTGGCCGTACAGGTCGATGACGTCGTCGCTGATCTGGTAGGCGATGCCGACGTCCTCGAAGTACCGGGAGACCGCGGCGAGTTGTGCTTCGTCCGCGCCCGCGAGTATGGCGGTGATCTCCGCCGTGCAGCGCACGAGCCTGCCCGTTTTGAGGCGGTGGGTGGTGCGGATCTGCTCCAAGAGGGCACGAGGGTCGCCACTCTCGACGGCTTCATCGAAGGCGGTGTGGTGTCCGGCGAGGTCGAGGGCCTGTCCGGCGTGGCCGGCGCGCAGGGCCCGCAGGTAGAGCTGGTAGATGCGCAGCATGGTGGGGGACTGTAAATCGTTCGGTGTAACTCCCGATCATGGAAGATGCATCGATGACCAGTGAGAACGTGTCCGAGGCCGAGAGCGTCGAGCCCACGAAGGCTGCGTCGGTGAAGGCCGTGGACGACCAGTTGATCGACGAGTTGGTGGGCCGTGCCCAGGCCGAGGGTCTGCGACTGACCGGCGAGGGCGGGCTGCTGCAGCAGCTGACCAAGCGGCTGCTCGAGTCCGCTCTGGAAGGCGAGATCACCGACCATCTCGGCTATGACAAGCACGATCCGGCGGGCAAGAACGGCGGCAACTCCCGCAACGTTGAAATGCGTCTACATGGCGATCATGTCCCTCGATCCCACCGGCAAAGGCCAGGCCCGCTGGACCATGCGCTGGAAGACCGCGCTGAACGCCTTCGACATCACCTTCGACGGCCGCCTCTCCGCAGCCCGTCAGTAACCCCAACTACCCAGTTACACCGCTCGTTTGACAGACCCGACGTGGCGAAGTCGGGGAGGTTCAACTCCGCGATGAACATGGTCGGCTTCCTATGCGAAGGACCCGCGCTGCATCGCCATGGCCGAGGTCCTGGTCCCGTTGCTGCGCCGGTCCTGTCCCGAGGACGCCGGCGGCTTCGGCGGCTCCTACCAGGTGAATCTGGACGACGAGGAAGCCGTAGGGCTCGGCGGAGTCGAGTTGATCAGGGCTGCGATGCGCAAGGCGGCCCGGCAGCTGGGTTGGAAGGTCGAGACGATCGGATTGATCGGCACCCGCTTTCCAAGCTGAGAGCGCGAGTTCGATTCTCGTCACCCGCTCCATGACGAAACCCCAGGTCAGCGACCTGGGGTCTGTCTTTCGTCTAGACCACGTCAGGTCAGGAGGTATGCCTTCAGGATCGTCACCGCGTAGGTATTGCCGGTGGTGTCGGTCAGGGTGGATTTGAGGGAGACCGAGCGGGCGTTTTCCGGGTGGGTCAGGGTGAGGGTCCTTTTGCCGTGGGTGGTGGTCACCGGGGCGGGGGACCAGGTCTTGCCGGCGTCGTAGGAGACCTTCACCGTCAGGGATTTCAGGTCAGTGGCCGCCGGGCCCTGGAGGGAGAGGGGGATCGTGGTGCGGCGGCCTGCGGGGGCCGTGCCGGTCGGGGTCAGCTTCGGGTGGAAGCGGACCGTGGAGAGGGGCAGAGAGCCGGGGTCGGACGGGCTGGACGTGAAGGTCCAGGCCGCTGTCAGGCGGCTCGTGGTCGTGGCCACGCCTGGCGGGCGAGTCAGGTTCGTGCGGATCGTGTAGCGGGCCGGGACGGACGGGAGCTTCTCCACGGTCTGGCAGAGGGCGCCGTCGTTGTCGAGCAGGGTGCTGCCGTCCGCGGTGACCGTGGTGTGGCGTTTCGCTGTGGAGGAGGCGGGGTGCCCGGTCCCGTCGGCGAGGTCGGGGACGCACAGGTCGAGGGTGTCGCCGTCGCGCTGTGCGCCGTACGGGCCTCCGGTGATCGGGCTGAAGACACCGACGTTGTACGTGGCTGCGTAGGTCCGGCCCGCTTGGTACGACTTCGCGCTCTCCGTGCCGTAGAAGACGTCCTCGTCGTCTCCGGAGGCGTTTCGCTGGCCCAGGTTGGCCGTCCACTTGAAGCCCTTGGGCGTGGTGATGTAGATCTTCGCGGTCGTCGGCAGCGGGAAGGGGTCGCTCACCGTGCCCAGCGACAGGGTAGGGCCGCTCCACAGGACGTTGACGATGCCCTTGCGGTGTGCGACGGACGAGCCGAAGTTCCGCTTCAGCAGGGCCAGTTCGTTCATGCGCGTGGTGTGCCGGTAGCCGGTGGGGAAGCGGTCGGGCAGGTTGTAGAGCAGGTGGTAGGTGGTGCTGCCCTTCTGCCACAGGCCACCGAGCTGCGTACTGAGCCTCCCGGCCGGGGCGGTCGGACCCAGGGTCGCGGTGCGCAGGTTCTTGAACGTTCCCCAGAACAGGGTGCTGTTGTGCGGCTCGCCCCCGGTGTCCCCGGTGCCCACGGCGAGGTTGAGCTGGCCGTCGGACATCTTCGCGCCCTGCGGCGCGGTGATCCCGACCGGCTTCGCCTTGCGCGCGTCGAAGACGACCGTGGTGTCCCCGGTCAGCGAGAGCCGCGGCCGGACCAGCGCGGAGGTGCCCCTGGCGTCTTCCATCACGGTGTCCACGACGTAGTCGCCGCGCGGGACCCGCACCCGGTATACGCCCTTGGAGATCTGCTCGGAGTCCTTGAGGTCCGTGGTCCAGTACGTGCCCGAGTACCCGAGGATCTCGGTCAGCGGCGCGCTCACAGGTTTGCCGCCGCGGTCGAGGAACTTCAGGGTGAGGTCGTATGCTTCGGCCTCGCGTACGACGCCGAAGGCGGTCCGTACGGCCGCGGGGCCGGCGCCGTTGCGCACGGTGGCGACCAGCGAGCCCGAGTAGGCGTCGTCCGCCGCCTCGACGCGGGTGTCCGCGGTGAGATCGACGCCGGCGGTGCCGCCCGCCGGGACGGTGAGCTGTGTGGTGCTCAGCGTGAACATGCCTTCGGGGGCCGTGCTGCCCCCGGGGCCGGTCGCGGTGGCCGTCAGGTCCAGGGTGACGGGCTGGTCGCCGTCGTTGCGGTAGGTGATGTGCTGGGTGACCGGCCGGTCGTCGGTGTGGGGCCACAGCTGCTTGCCGAAGGACACGGAGGTCTGTTCGCTCGCCACCGCCCCCTCCAGTGCCCGGGACACGTCGAGTCGGCCCGTCCCCTGCTGGTAGCCGGTCGCGCCGGAGGTCGGGGTGGTGGACGCGGTGAGCGCCTGCTTGATCCGTGCGCCCGTCCAGTCCGGGTGCCGCTGGGCCAGGATCGCGGCCGCCCCCGCGACATGCGGCGTCGCCATCGACGTACCGGACATGGAGACATAGCCGTCGGCAGCCGGGTCGCCCATGTGGCCGTGCGCCGCCCTCGCCGAGACGATGTCCACGCCCGGCGCCGTGAGGTCCGGTTTCAGCGCGCTGTCGGCGGTCGGGCCGATGCTGGAGAAGTCGGCGAGCCGGTCCTCGCCGTCGACGGCGCCCACGGTGAGCGCCGACTCCGCAGCCCCCGGCGAGTCGACGGTTCCCGCGTCCGGGCCCTCGTTGCCGGCCGCGGCGACGGTGAGCATGCCGGTGCTCTTCGAGAGGGCGTTCACCGCCGCCTCGACCGGGTCCTCCCCCGGGGTGTCGGCCTGGCCCAGGCTCAGGTTGGCCACCCTGGCGCCCTGCCCGGCGGCCCACTCCAGGCCGGCGATGACACTGGAGTCGCTGCCCTCGCCGCTGTCGTCCAGCACCTTGGCGTTGAGGATCCCGGCACCGGGCGCGACGCCCTTGTACCGGCCGCCGGACCGTGCGCCCGAGCCCGCCAGCGTCGCGGCCACATGCGTGCCGTGGCCGGCCCTGTCGTCGGTGCTGCCGGTGCCGGTGAAGTTCTTCGACGCCTTCACCGCCGAGGCGAGGTCCGGGTGTGTGGTGTCGACGCCGGTGTCCAGGACGGCGACCTTGACGCCCTTGCCGTCGTATCCGGCCGCCCAGGCGGCCGGGGCGCCGATCTGCGCGACGCCGCCGCCCGCCTCCCGGGCGTTTGCGCCGTCTTCGTCCGCCGACGCCTTGAACCGGCCATCCAGCCAGACCCGCGCGACTCCCTGCTCCTCGGTGAGAGCCCGCCACAGGTCGTCGGCTCCGGCCTTGGGCACGGTGATCGCGGCGCCTGCCACACTGGGCAGCTCCCGGCGCACGGTGGCGTCCGCGTCCGCGACCAGCGACTTCTGTGTGCTCCTGCGCTGGGCGGACTCGCCCTCGTACGACACGATCAGCGGGAGCGTGCCGCGCCGGGTGTCGTCGTAGCCGGCGCGTATCAGGCCACTGACGTCGAACAGCCGTTTGTCCAGAAGGTTTTGGCCGATCAGGGCGGCGGCGTCGGCGGGAACGACGTACTGATCGCCCCCGGCGCCGCGCACGGACACCGGGACGTGCTCACGGCCCGGTGCCTGCCGTACGCCCGTTACCCGGCCCCGGGCGTCCAGCCGGACCCGGTCGCCGGTGAGGAGGGTGACGTACCGGCCGGCCGCGGAGGCGGAGCCCGCGGTCCGCGCGCCGAGGGCGGAGCCGCCGGGCGCCGCGACCGTGGCCGTGTCCTGCACCCGCAGGCCGAGGCCGGAGCCCGTGGCCGCCACCGAGACGCCCGTCATCAGCCCCGCCACCAGCAGGGCGGCCAGCGAGGCGCTTGTGGTTCTGTCGCGCATTCAGCTCGCCTGCCCGGGAACCTGCTTGTTGGCGTCGACGACCGCGCGCTCGGTGATCGCGCTGGTGAACGTGACGGTGCCGACCTTGAGCGGACTGTCCGCCGTGGCCTTGACCACCACGATGCGCTCGCCCAGGAATTGCAGGGTCTTCTTGTCGAAGATCCACTCGGTGCGCTCGCCGTCGACGGAGTTCTCGCGGGCGATCGCGACGCCGTGCCGGCCCGTGGCGTCGACCGCGTCGTTCACCGCGACGACCCCGGGGATCTTGGCCGCGGCCTTGTAGAGGGCGGCGCCGACCTCGGCGGGCGGATAGCTCTCGGTCAGCAGGTCACCGATGGCGACGAAGGCGGCCTGGTCGCGCGGCACCTCGGGGTCCCGGTCGGCGTCCGACGCACGGTAGATCCGCCGCAGCAGCGCGTCGGGGTCGGTCGGCAGCTCGGCCAGGGCGTTGTAGGCGCCGCTGAACGGGGTGTCGCTCGTCAGGGTGATGCCCTTGTCGCTCGTCTCGCCGGCCTCGATCAGCCAGCCGTCCTTGCCGTCGAGGGAGTTCCAGACCTGGCGGGAGTGCAGCTCGTCGCTGACCGCCTCGCGTCGGCCGCCGTCGGCCTTGATGTAGGTGTCGGCCACCTTCGAGGCGATGTAGATGTACTGGCCCTTGTGCGGGGTGGGCCCCGAGGTGTCGGCGGCGGCCAGGGAGATGCGGTCGAGGAGCTGGGGGGCGCCCTTGGCGTCGGCGGTGCCGATCCGGGTGGTCAGTGCGGGGCCGGTGGCCAGGGCGGTCCTGCCGCCGTCCGCGTCGCCGCCGGTGAGGGCGAGGCCGCCCACGACCGCGCCGGCCAGGGCGAAGGCCCCGGCGGGCAGCAGGATCGTACGGCGCAGGAGCGGGTTGGGGCGCTTCGCGGGCGCGACATGGGAGGTGCGGGAGGAGGTGCGGAGGTCTTCGTGGATCTGGGCCATCATCTGCTCCTTGTGGAACTGGTGGCGGCCCGCCGGCAGATCCCGCTCCACGGAGGGCAGCAGACTCTGCGTCTCCGTCCACTCAGCCGGGTGGGGCTGGTGGGAGGGGCTGGCGTTCATCGGTTTCCTTCCTGTGCGGACCGGACCGCGTATCCGCGGTCACCTGTTATCTGCCGGTTCGTGCGGGTGAGTTCCCGTTTTTCTTCGAGCAGTTGTGCGTCGGCGAGTTTGCGCAGCTTCGCGCGGGCACGGGAGATGCGGGAACGGACGGTGCCGACCGGGATGCCGAGGACGCGGGCCGCCTCGACGTACTCCATCCCCTCCCACAGGCACAGCGTCAGCACCTCGCGCTCGGGGCCCCTGAGCAGGCTGAGGGCGGCCATCGTGGCGTTGAGACGGCGCCGGTCGTCCAGGCGTCCGGCGGTCTCCTCGGCGTGGTCCTCGACCCGTTCCTCAGCGGCGGCCGCGGCGCTCACCGCGCTGCGGTAGCGGCGGTTGCTGCGGTGGCGGGACCGGACGACGTTGGTGGCGATGCCCAGCAGCCATGGCCGCAGCGAGCCCCCTTCGGCCTCGACCGAGGCCCGGCGCCGCCACGCCTCCATGAACGTCGTCGACATGACGTCCTCGGCCAGCGACCAGTCGGCGGTCAGCCGGTAGGCATGGCTGTACACCACGCGAGCACACTCGTCGAAAAGTTCCGCGAAGGCGTCCGGATCTCCCTCTCGCACCCGGGTTCGCATATCTGTGGTCACGTTCTGAACTGACGGCCGGTGCACGCGAGTTCCGGTGAGCTACGTCACACCCGCCCACTTCTCTTTTTCCTGCTGCGGGGCGCGGACTCGGGGGCGTAGAGGGGATGTCAGCCTCCCGACCACGACCTGCATGGCGTGGTGACCTGCGGGTTCGTGAGCAGGTCAGTGAGGAGGTGCGGACGTTTGCCGGACCGGTTGCCAGCGGGGGTGTGGGCCTGGTCGACTCGCCTGCGAGTGGCCCGAGTTGCGCGGATGCCGGCCCTCGCGGACAGCATCCGATCCGACTGCCGTACGGCTCAAGGTGGGCCACGCCTTGACGGTGACCGAGATCAGATACGGCTCGGGACCCTTTGGAGTACGCCCGTCTGCCGGGGCGGCGGTCCGGCCGCCACTCGGCGGAGACCTGAGGAGGCTGGAGAACGCTCGCCTCGCGGACCGGTCCTGGCGCTCTGCGGGGATGCAGAGACGAACTGCCGGTTCCGCTTGAATGTCACGTTCGGAACTGCTCAACTAGCTTCGTGGCCGACCTCCGCAAGGAGGGATGGCGAAACCCCTACCCGGGCTCGGGTCGGGGTTTTTTTGTCTGGGGGCCAGACGAACCACCGGCCAGTTGGTGGGGGGAGACGGGAGTTGCGGGGGTAACCCCACCAGCTCGTGCACCGTCGTCTCCACTCCGCGCCGACCCGTCGGGCGCCCCGTCCGTGATAGAGGAAGATCTCAGTGAGCACTGTGCATCGTGAAATTGCTGGTCACCGGGCTGGTGTGCGTGGGGCTCGGGATGCTCGTGCTGGTCGCGGGCGGGTGACTTCAGTGAAGATCATCGGTCACCGGGAGACTTCTCGGTTCGTCAGGACCAGCAGGGCCCTCACCAGGGCGGTTCCCCACTTCGGATCGATGCGAACCTTGCCGAGGACCCGCCAGTTCTTCAGGTGGGCGAAGCCGTGTTCGACCGGCGCCTGGACCGCGGCCAGCGCCGTGTTGGCCAGTTTCTGACCGCAGGTCAGGGGTCGTTCCGGGCAGCCTTGTATCCGGTGATCACCGCTGGGTCGGCGTCGGGATCGCTGTCGTCGAGTCCGATGAATCCCAGGTCGGCGATGGCGCCGAGGCCGGCTGCCCGCAGCTTGGCGGTGAGCTGGTCGTGTCGGCAAGCCGCTCCGGGGTTCTTACCTCCTGGCCCGTCGACGACTACCTCGCCCTGCTCGGAGCTTGCCGCCGCGACCTCACCGCGCTGCGCGGCGTGTTCGCCGAGCTCCTCACCGGATGCCAGGCCGACGCCCGGTACTTCGACACGGAGGAAGAGACCGAGCATGTCCGGCAACTGCTGGAGCGCCTGGCACCGGTCGCTGGGCCCGGCGACTGCCCGGTGTGCACCCAGCCCCTGCCCGAAGCCACCCGCCGGCTCCGGAAGTTCTGCACCCCCTGGTGCCGCGGACGCGCCCAGACCCTCCAGCGCCGCGGACTGATGCCCGGCGGGCCGCGCCCGCTGTTCCCCGCCCCGCGCAAGCCGCTCCTAGAGCTCCCCGACGACGCGGAGATTGTGAGCCTCACGCCCCGTCTTCCCAGGTAGACGCGTCGCCCTATGAGGCTGTCAGGTATGAGGAACAGCATCGTCCCCGCGGCCCGCGGCTGGTGAGGTGCTGCTCCTGGTTCTGCTGCTCGGTGGGTGGTTGTCAGCGTGGTGGCAGTGCTGGGGTGGTCTCGTGATTGCAGCGCAGTACTTGCATGGGCCCCGGCCGGGACGACGACGGCGCCCTCCCGGGGAACGGGGGGCGCCGTGGTGGTGCGCAACAAGCTCAGTACAGCTTGTTCACCGCCGTGACGGTCGTGGCCTTGAAGTCGGCCACCTGGGCGTTTTGGAAGGTGCCCATCTGGCCCCACCGGACGACCGTCACGGTGGCGCCGTCGCGGCCGACCGAGAAGAGGCCGATGTCGGAGGAGCCCCAGGCGGAGGCTGTGTGGATGCCGTAGACGTCGGCGCCCTCTTCGACGTTCAGCCGGCCGTAGTACTTCTGCGTCGCCGTGATGTCCGGGTCCTGCTGCATGAGCTTCTTCGCGCAGCCGGCCAGGTCCTTGCGCAGCAGCGCCGCGAAGTCCTTCGCCCACTGTTCGCTGCGCCCTTCGACCGTGAGCTGCTGGGCGTTCGTGTCGTACTCCGTCCAGTACTCGCGGTGCCATGTGGTGGACGGCAGCGCGTCGCCCACGCACATCGGCAGCGGGTCGGGCTGGCCGGCCGTGACCGCTCCGGCGTACCACGGCGAGGACGGGTGGGGCGGCAGGTCGGCCGGCTCCAGGAACCGGGGTGTGTCTGAGGCTCGCGTGGCGGCGGCGACCGGGCCGGCGGCTGCGGCGACACCGGCCACGGCCGCCAGCGCGGCCACGGTGGTACGGATGCCTCGAGTACGGATCTGCATGGTCTCCCCCATTGATTCCCCGGTCGAATGCGCGGGCTTGTGCCCTTGCCCCCCGTACGACCCACCACCGCCCGTGACCGTTGCCCTGTACGTCCGCTACGGATCCGTTCCGATTGTCACCGTCCTGCCACCGGGTTCGAGGCCGGTGATCTCTCTCACTCCCGCCCGTGGTCGGATCAGGTTCGGCAGTTAAGGGGTCGTTTTCTCCCGTTGTTTCATCCCGGAATTTGGTGTTTGGTCTGAGGTGTCGGGTCGCGCCAGGAGATGGTGTTCTCGCTGGTGAGGCGGCGGGCCATCAGGTCGGTCATGGCAATGCGGATCACGGCTTCGGAGCGGGTGGGCAGTCCAGGTGAAAAACGACCTCTCAGCCGCCGGCCGCTTTCTCGTGCCGGTCGGCCGTCTCGGGCACGACCAGGTCCAGGACGTCGTCCAGGGCGAGCTGCCGGGCGCCGCCCGTCCCCGGCCGGCCGCCGCACCGTCGGCGGCCCTGGCGCGGCGGCACCGCCCGGCGCGCAACACCGGCGAGCGCGCCCCGATCCCCGGCCACGTCCACGCCGCCCATCCCGCCCTCCCTCATCCTCAACTCCAGCCAGGGCATGGTCGAAGGGGTCGCAACGGGGATGTCAGCAGCCCGACCACGCCGTACGCCCGTGGTGACCTGGGCGTACTTCGGGACGCTGTGGAGGCCGGCGCAACACCTACCGCAACATCCAGCGCAACACTTGGCGCACCTCTACGGCAACACCCAGCGCAACGTGACGAGCTTGTAGGTTCCGATTGGAGATGTCGCTGTCCGAGTGACTTGTCGTCAACTTGTCACTCGACACGCTTTCTTCGGTCCACGGCCAGGCCCAGTGCCTGCCCGTGCCATACCGCACGGGTCCACTACCTCGTTGGTTTCCTCGGCTTCTCATCCACGCTGCTTGTGGTGGTTGCCAATGTCCTGGTGTCGATGGCATCGGACACGAAGGGGCGACCATGGGGGCTCGTGGCCTACGAGAGTCGGCTGGAGCTTGCCCGCATCACGATCGCCGACTTCGCACCGGACGTCGCGGAGATAGCGGCCCAACCGTGCCAGCAGGTTCCAGTTCCGCTGGCTAACTGACGGCCTTCACGAAAGGCCGACAGGGTGGTGCGACCTGGTTCCGGGGCGATTGCGACACCCTGGAAGAGTTGTCGGTCGAGGGAGGCGGCGACCTTGACTACTCCGAGTGCGAGTGGTTCGCCGTACCTGCCGACTGCGCGCGCGGTGCCGCGGCCTCTCCTCGGTCCAGCAGGCGATCCAGTTCGGCTGTGAACAGCAGAGCGGGATCGAAACCCACCCCCTTGAAGTGGCCCGCCAGTTCCAGTGACAACACACCGTGCAGCGCGGTCCAGAAGGTCAGCGCCCGGTGTGCCGCCGTGGACGGCGCGGGGTGACCGCGCATCCACTGGCGGTGGTGCTCGAGGTGCTCGGCGAAGGCGGTGTTCGTGGCCGGGTCCGTCGCCGTGCAGGCGTCGAGCAGCGTCGACATGATCTCCGAGGCTGCCTCTGTCACGTCGTCGGGTGCGTGGTAGCCGGGCACGGGCGTGCCGTAGACGAGCAGGTACCGGTGGGGGGCCTCCAGCGCCCAGTCGCGGAGCACGTGGGCGAGTCCGGCCAGGTCCGTACCGGTGCTCGCGGCACTGCGGAACGCCTCGGCCAGGCTCCGGTACGCGTCGCGGATGAGTTCGGTGATGAGCGCGTCGCGGTTGGTGAAGTATCGGTAGAGCGCCGGGCCGCTCATGGCCATCCGTTTGGCGATGGCGTTGACCGACAGCGCCGACGCCCCTGCCGTGGCGATCTGCTCCCACGCCAGTCGTTTTGCCTCTTGTCGCACCTGTTCGCGGTACTGCTCGCGAGGTGGCTTGCGGGTCACCGCCATGGCCGGTCGCCTTCCGTGCCATCCCCAATCTTCCGTTAGAGCCTATCGTAATCATGACTATCTCTAACAAGACCCGTCCAGGGCCTTGACGTACAGTCACGCCTCCCGCACGCTGTTAGAGCATCTAACAAACATTATTAGCTCAAACAAGGTGTCACCGGAGGTCGTCATGAACGTCGAATCCACCCGCGCTCCCCGCTCCCCTGCCCGACTGGTCGCCCTCGCGCTGACCGCCACTCTGGCCGTCGCGTCCACCGCCACCTTCGCCCAAGCCGCACCCGCCGCCGCCGCGCACCCGTCGGCGGCCGATTCCGACCGGCACGCCGCCGCCCACAACCCGAGGGCGATGTTCGCCACCTGGGTCACGGTGTGGAACGGCGATACCGCCAAGGCGTCAGGCATCATCTCGCCCGACTTCCGGGTCCACGCCGCCCTGCTCGACGGCACCGACGGCAGCTCCATCCGCGGCGTCGAGGGCCTGGTGGGCCTGGTCGACCAGATCCGGTCGGTCTTCACCGACCTGCGGTTCGACCTGGAGGTCGGCCCCCTGGTCGACGGCCGCTACGTGTCCGCTCGCTGGGTGGCCACCGGGACCTACGCGGGCGGCTTCCCCGGAGCCAAGGCGGCGCCCGGCACCGTGATCACCTACACCGGCACCGACACCTTGCGCATGGAGCACGGCAAATTCGCCGAGTACTGGTTGAACGCCGACACCCTGAGCCTGCTGCAGCAACTCCAGGCCATCTGAGCCACGGCCGGCCCCGCTCACGCCCGTCGGACGACACTCGGACCCTACCCACGCTCGACCCGACGGCTGCGGTCACCGCATCGGACGACCACGGCCGTCCCACGACACTCGTCGAGCAGCCTTGAGAGGAAACATCCGCCATGCCGACTCACACCGACGTTCCCGCCACCACCGACAAGCCCACATCCCTGGCGGACCGGACCGGACGCGGACTGCTCGCCCTCTGCGGGATCGCCACCCTCGGCGCGTTCGCCAACGGAATCTCCATCATGGCCACCGTGGCACCCGAACGCCTGATGTCGGAAGCCTGGCGGACCCTCGCCTACCTCGTGTTCGTCGGCCTGTTCGTCATGCTCGCCGTGGCGCCGCGCACACAGCGCGGCACGTGGGAACTCGTGTTCGTCCACAAGTTCGCGATCACTGCATTCGCCATCACGGCAGGCGACACACCCGACGCGAAAGCGACCTGGCCGATCGACCTGGCCCTCGTACTGGCCACCGCAGTGGCATACGTGCTGTGCCGCGGCTGGTACGGGTGGCGATCCACCACCCTCGCATCGGCAACCGGCCCCCTCCCCGCCCACTCGACCGGGTGACACGGCCATGGGGAACAGGCCCATTCGACAGCGATCTCGCTGCCGACTTCGTCGATGAACTCGAGGGACTGACTTCTCAGAAGGTCATCGAAGTGCTCGAGCGAGCATTCCAGCGGGTCACGGATTCCGGAGCACGCGTGGATGGTGGCGACGGCACCGAAGCGGTGGCCGCCGCGGCTCTCGTTGCCAGCACAATCCCGGGCAGCGGGATGGTGATCGACCCTGATGACGGACCCAGAGAACCTCTGCCGCAGCTTCCGTTGGCTCTCCGCACGTCAGCCGTGCTCGCTCTGCAGTGTGTACTCCAAGACGGATCGGAACAGCTGACCGGCTGGGTGGACAGTGCCGACGCCGCTCAGTGGCGCCACGAAGTCCAATCGACCGCAGGGACGGGACCCGTTCGTGCGGCAGACCCCAGAGTGAGACTGGCAGCCGGCCGGGGCGGCCCGCCCGCGGAGTGTGCCGGCCGCCGAACCCCAACGGCCCGTCATCGTTCGAGGAGTCCAGATGCGTCTACGCAAGCGCGCGATTGCCGCCGTGTTCATGAGCACTGCGGTCTTCACCGCCATCGCCCCCCAGGCCATGGCCGCTCCCATGCCCTGGGAAACCAGCAAGACCCCAGCGGCCACGACCCACGACACTCGTTCCGCAGCAATCAGCCACAACGGCACGGTCACCGTGCTGTGCACGGGCGGCTGCTACCAGTTGGCGGCCAACCCTCGGAGTTGATGCCAAGGCCGCTTCCGCTTCTTCGCGGGCCCGGGGACCAGGGCTAGGACCACCAGGGCGTCCGCACCCGCCTCCGTCCGCCGACAGGATCTCGGCGCCGGTTCGACTCACCGCGGGTCCGCGGCGAGCGCCGATGTGGGCGGCTTCGGCGCTGCGCTGTGGCGCGCGGAAGCCGTAGTTCGACAGCTGGGCAAGAACGAGGTCGCGATCGCGCCGACCCGCCAGCGGTCCGCGGAGCGTGACCTGGAAGGCGTACTTCGGCGGGATGGCAGCCGTAGGACATGGGTATAGTGCAGTCACAACCTTTTACTCAGGCACAGGGGCCCCACCGATACGTCGGTGGGGCCCCTGTATTTGTGCGGTCAGGCCACCTGCAGGTTGGGGCGTCCCTCGGCGGGAGGCACCGTCGCGTAGGAGGGCAGCTTGAGGTTGGGAAGGTCGCCCGCCTTGATGCTCGCGATGGCCTGCCGGAACGAGTTCTCCATGTCCTCGGGGCTGGCGTACTTGGCCGCGAGGGGATGCAGGCGGTAGGAGTTGCCCTTGCCGCCGTCCTCGTTCTTCGGGCGCAGCACGATGTTGAGGTCGCACAGCGGCGCCATGAGGTTGCTGACGGCCTGCGGGGTGACGCTGTACTCCCGGGCCATGTCCTTCTGCTTTATGGGCAGGTGGCCGCCGAAGTCGGATCGGTAGAGAAGGTAGTTGTAGAACTTCACCGAGGATCCGGAGATCGGCAGTGCCCAGATGCGTTCGGATACGACCGGGGACAGGACCTCAGTCATCGGTATTCCTTCCTCGTCGACGACAGCGGGACAGTTGGCGGACGTGTATCACCCGGTGCGCTTCCCTCTGTTGTAGTACGCCTGTTGGGTGAACTCGAGATTCAGCTCTTCCTGGTGCACCTCGGGTCCGATGGCGTTGGGGAAGGCCTCCGGATCGTTTTCGTGCCGGGCGGCGATCTGCTCGAGGACCGTGTGCTGGGCGGTGCTGTTCCCGTGGAACCAGAGTTTCACGTTCAGCTGGATCAAGCCGTTTCCGGCCTGTTCCACCCACTTGTAGCCGACAAGCGCCCGGACTGCGCGGTTCACCGTGGAACGGGTGATCCGCTTACCGCCCTTCTTGACGGCGAGCTTGTTCAGGCCGTCGGTGATCTCCTGTTGGGTGTACGCGGCGATGCCGGTACCACGCTCCTGGCCGCCGGCAACGTACAGGAACACGCACAGCTGGGACTTGGTGATGCTGTTGGCGACGGCCAGTTGCGCCAACAACTGCGTGAACCAGTTGGAGGCGAGGCTGTAGCCGGCGTCGCCTGCCATGTCGTGCACGGCTCGGTGGTCGGGCTCGTACTCGAACGTGACGTTCTTGAGCTTGCGGCGGTCGCGGGGGTCGGCGCTCGGGTTGGCCTGGCCTAGCTGCTCACCCAGCACCTGCAAGAGGTCGTCGAAGCCGACGTCCTCGGACGTTCCGTCGGGGACAGCTCGGGGGCGCGGGCTGCGGGGTGTTGGCGGATCAGATGTCACAGGACCTCCTTGTTACTCAGGCGCTCCAGACACTAGCCCAAAAATCAACCAGAGCTTGTCTTTTGGTGCGGAGGCGCGCCGAAGAATCCACCGAAGCCACTTCCTGCCGCACGGCTGCCCCAGAAATCAACTCTGCGTTGAGATTCAGTGCCGCCCGACCCCTCCAATCAAGCGGTGCTTGATTTCCTGTGTCGCAATGGCGACACATTCACCACTCCGCGGACCTCCGCAGCAGCCCCTTCGACGGTCTCGGTGTACCGCCCTGACCTGCGGCGTCCCCTGCCGAAGGTCAGGCGTCCAAGAATCAACTGGCGCTTGATTTCCCGGGCCAAATGTGCCCGCCACGTTGACATTTCGAGGTGGCAAATGTGCTCCGCAGAACACCATGGATGTTCTAAAAGTGCAGGTCAGAGACCTGCCGGTGCGACCGCTTCTTACTAAAGAGCAACCACGGAGTGACCTGCCGCCCGGGTCCGTGCGGTCGGCCCGACAACCGGCGCAAAGATCTGCATACAACCTGCGGCCGCCCTGAACCACCCATCATGGACCTGTACCACCGAAAGCCAGCCACGACGCTGGGGCACATAGACGATCAGGAGCGGAGGCCACCCGCACCACCACCTAGCCTCAGCCACGCCATCTGCCTTTCGGACCGTCACCACCGTCTTGCCGCAGTGGCTTTGACTCCTTCGCATCGGTAGCCGAGGACGGGCAAGAACTTCGGATGACACCAGAGAGCGCCGGACGTCGTCCATCGCTTCCCACAGGCGACGGTCACTTCTTGGACGCGGGCCGCGCTGAGCGGCGGCTGCACGAGCTGGGCAACGTCATCCTGGTCGTGTTCGCCCGTCCCTCATCGTCCTCCGTACCTGGTCGGCCAGACCAGGACGTAAGTGAGTGATCTTGCCCAGGGCCGGGCCGTCTGCGGCAGTTGGACGCTGGCGCTACCCCAGGCAGGACACGGTCTGCTGAGGCAAGCGGTACGCTGCGCCCGATCCCGACCTGAGGAACAGCACGATGACGAAGCGCGGTCTCCCCCATCCCGAGCACCTCCGCCTGGGCCAGGTCCTCTCCGGCCTGCGGAGCCAGTTGGTGCACGAGCAGACCGGGTTGGTGAACGCGTACCCGCGGACAGGACCGAGGGCGTTTCCGGCGGAGCAACTGCAGGTGGCCATCGACGCGTTGGATGCAGCCCGCAGCGCGCTGGAGAATGCCGTGTTCGATGAGCACCCCGAAGTGGCCGAGACGTACGACTATTACCCGTACGAGGAGCATCGGGCGGAGGTAGTGGTGCCGGAGAAGCCGGGCAGCAGGCCGGGCCGGGTCCGCTTTGGACGATCCGTGGGGTAGCCAGGGAGTCGGTGAGATGGTCGTACGGCGGCTCGAATGTGCCGCACGGGGCTCGCTGAGGGCGGCCCCGCGAGATGGGTAGGCGGGTCGGGTCGGCGCTCAAGGAGCGAATCTGCTGTTGGCGGCACCCGGCCCGCTGGTACCGCGCCCGACCTGACCTCTCCCCCGGCGAAGTCGACGATCTCGGTCTGCCAGGACAGCGGGGTGCCGTAACCGGCTCCGGTGAGTACGGCGGCGGTCGTCGTGACGGCGGCGGCGTGTTCGTCGTAGCTGTCGGCTTCCACCAGCCGGCCTTCGTCGTCGGACTGGAGCTTGCGCAGCGCGGAGATCCGTATGTTCTTCGGCAGCAGCAGCTTGGCTTCCTTGTGGCCCTTCTCGGTGAGCACCCACTGTTGGTGTCCCGACTCCAGTCGTGTCTCCACGCGGACCAGGCCCGAGTCCTTCAACGCGTTCAGGGTGTCCCTGGTGATCCGGTCGTGCCGGTCTGCGGGACGCAGCATGCGCCACAGCTGATCAGCGGTAGCTCGCTGGAAGATCCCCGGAGCCCTCAGCACTTCCTTCCTTCGCACTCCGGTCGGCTTCCAGACCTGCGTCGGCCTAGGAGGGTTGTCGAACGCGTCGCGAGACCTTGACTTCCGGGGCTGATCTGCACCGATGCGCCCGGCGGGCGAAGTAGCAGTGGAGGGGGTGATGGAGGGGGCCTGCGCGAGGTGGTCCACGTCGTCGGCGGGCGCCTGGTTGTTGGTGGCGTGCGGCTTGCGGGCGGGGTCAGGCATGAGATCGGCGGGCACGGTGTCCTCGCATTTCCGGCCTGCGGGCCGGGTCGGCGCTCGTCCGGCCCCCGCGCGGATCTGCGCACAAGCCGGAGCCACCGTGAAGTAGCACCCCTTGTCCGCGGTCTGTTCATCCCAGCCCGCAGTGTCCGTTATGACCCCTGACCACCCCTTGACCGGACGGTTCGTCCGTGGCCGATGCCACACCACCGCGACCCCCGAGCGACGGGGCGGGAAAGGGCACAGCGCTCACGGGCTGCCCGACTGGGTAACGCCCTGCGCGAGTTGGCCGACGACGTCGAGAACGGTCTTGCCGAACGCGGTAGGGGCGATCAGCACGCCGAAGACCAACACGATCACGACGGTCAGCTTCTCGTCGTTCCGGCTCCGGGCCTCCGTACGCCTCCGCAGCCGTACGACGATGATGACTGCCAGCAGAACCGCAACATTGATCGACAGAACCACCGGCCCGCCCTCCCCGCCACCGTGAAACGTCCCAGCCCACAAGTAGCTCGAACCACTCCACGCCGTGGGTTGATTACTGGTCGTTGGCAGCAAAACGCTTCTGCCCGGCTGGATTTCCGGCCTTGACCCGCTCACGCAGCCGCGCACCGCCCACACGCGGCGCGGTGCAGACCCGGTGTTCGCGGCGCGGTTCACGGCCAGTGCACGACATTGTCGGTGCGCGCACCGGATGCCGGGATGTCCCGCACTCACCGCCGGCGATCAGTCGAGACGGGACAAGTCCGCCGTCATCGAACCCAGTCCGTGGAATTCCTTGAGCAGCCGGTCCCGCTCCAGCCACGGCTCAGAGCCGACGTGCCGCCCGGTCGTCGCCGCCCTGTACCAGCCCGGGAAGTGACGCTCACATTCTCGAACCGGCCCGTCACACAGTCCCGCAGCGGACGCCGAGAAGGCCCGTGTACCGCGTCCACGTTCGACAACTCGACGCACGGCCGCCTGATTCACTGCAGCCGGTACAGCCATCCAGCGCCCCCAGCGCCCTCAGTCGCGTGACTAGACGCCTCGCGGCCCCAAGCCGTCAAGTGGGCGGCGTTGATGTCTGTGTAGCTTTGCTGACTGTTTGGGTTGCGTGCGCAAGGGAGCTTCGGTGGACGTGGTGCGGATCATGGAATCGCTGGCCGAGCAGGGGGTCACGGTCCTGTTCAAGGCTGACGCCGAGCGCATGCGCGAGGGCGTGAAGCCGTGGACGTTCGTCGCGAGCGGAGCCCCGTTCCGCGAGGACCTCTTGGTACGGACGGACGCAGCATCGGTGGAAGCCTGCTTGGAGATCTGTCTTCCCCGATTGCGCACATTCGGCCTGGCCATCCCGGAGTCCGGAGCATGAGCAAGGGCCAGGTGGTGATCCAGCTGCCCGAGGGATCCTGGTGGGACTGGGACGTTGTGGAGTGGAACGCCGGCCGGTTGCGACTGGGTGCCGGGCACGACATCTCATACGCCCATCACTTGGAACTTGTCTTCTCCGACCCGGTCCTGGTCAGGTGCCCGGCCAGCTTCCACGATCCGGTCTTCCGTGCACCGACGCCGGACGAGCTGCGGCTGGTTGCCGACCAGGTCGGCGAGACACCACCTGTCGTCCTTGCCTTCGAAGCGGACGCTGGTGGCCCGGATCGGGCCACTTGCCTGATCGCTGCCGACCAGCTCGACATCGTCCAGGGCACCGTCTTTCGATACGTGCGCGAGTTGGCCGCTGGGGAACGTCTTGCGCCTTGGGTGCAGCCTCCTGTGGCCTGATCGTCCGTGATCTGTGCGGGGACCGTTTCGGCAGCTTCCGGCGGAGGCAGAAGTGCCCGTGCCTCGTCGTAGTGATGGCTGTGCTGGAGTAAGTGGTAGAGCTGGCCGATCATGCGGTTGAAGAGGCTGCGCAGGGCGGACGCGTGCCAGTCGCCGCGCTCGTCACGCCGTCGGCGGTAGTGGACCTTGGCTCCGGGTGACGCGGTCAGCGCGACGAAGGCCTGCGTCCAGCTGAATCAAGAGCGCCAGCATCTGCTTGCCGAATGCGTCCTCGACCAGTGGCGGCTGCCGAGCCCAGTCACCTCGCAGGGCTTCCCGGAGCCGTCCGATGTCGGCCTCGATGTCGCGCTTGCGGCCGGACCGCTTGAGGGCGGCAGTGATCTGGGCGCGGGTCAGTCACGCGGCTCTGGCGGGGCGCCAGCTTGAGGAGTTCGCGGGCTTCGGCCCGACACAGGCCGTTGGTCCAGGCGGCGGGGTAGTACTCGCGCAACAGGAACGAAGCTGGTTGGACATCTGCTGCCGGCTCCAGGTCGCGTCCTGCTGGACTCGGGCCAGGACGGCGATGGCGCGGGCTAGGTCGGAATCGTCGGACAGGGCCCGGTGAGCGTACACACGCTCCCCCGCGTTGTGCAGCTCTCGCCTGCGCGGGGGCTATTACGGCGTAATAGCCCCCGCGGCGCCCGAGATGGGAAGGCTTGGTCTTGTCATCAGGTTATGCCGCAGACAGCAAGGTGCCCCTCCCCTGTTGAGCTGGGAAGGGCACCTTGCTGTGATCACACGTCAGCTGCCGTGGTTCACCGGGCGATCGGTGAACTGATGCAGGACCTTCTTGAACTCCTCGGGGTCCAGCTCCTGGGCCTGCCGGTTGAGGAGCCGGAGCATCTCGAAGAAGACTGGCTTCTCCATCTTGAGGGGCAGGTGCATCGCGATGAACACCGGGTCGTCGTACGGCAGTGCGCGCACCAGCTCCGACGGCTCCGTCGGTTCCTCTCGCTCAGACGCCTCATTCTGAGATCGCGGTTCGGGCACGGGCGTCCCTACGGCGATCCCCTTGCTGCCCCGCTCTTCTGCCCGGGGTTCCTTAGCATCTGTTGGAGTCCCGCTGCCTGACGCGTCTTCCTTCCGTCGCCTCCCGGGCCGACGGGCGGGCTTCTCGGCCTCTTTTCGGGCACGCTCAGCCTTCAACTCTGCCAGCGCCGCCTCCTGCTGGTCGGCCGGCTTGCCGGCGATCGCGCGCAGCAGGTCGATGGGCTCCTGGCCGATCCGGGCCTTGAGTTCGTCGGTGAGATTGAGCAGCGCCAGGCGTTGTGACACCCATCCCTGGGAGCGGTGCAGCCGTTTGGCCAGGGCTACCTGGCTGCCGTGGATGGCCAGGAGGCGTTGCAGTGCGCGGGCTTCGTCGAGTTCCGCGAGGTCTTCGCGGTGGATGTTGGCGACGAGGGCGGATTCGAGGACTTCCTCGGGGGTGGCGCCCTGGTCGTCGCTGACCATGATCTTTATGGTGGCGAGGCCTGCTTCGCGGGCGGCGGCAAGGCGGCTGCTGCCGTCGACAACAACGTGGGTCGTGTCCGGCTCAAGGTCAGCTTCAAGCCCGGGATTCGCCATGAGGTAGGCGTCGCGGTTCATGACCGTGATGGCCTGCTTCTGACCGTGGGTCTTCAGACTGCCCGCGAGCTCCGTGAGATCCCCCATGGCGGAACGGGGATTGTCGGGGTTGAGGCTGACGCGGTGGGTGGGGAGTTCGGTGGGTGGGGCGACACCGTCGGTGGGGACGCCGGTCGCGGCAGCGACGGCCTGTCGGCGCGCGCTGACGGTGCGCACGGTGCCGCCGAAGCGGCCGGCACCCAGCTGGTCGGCCTTGCTCATGCGATCTCCCGGGCCAGTGCGCGCATGCCGATCGCCTGCTGCGATTTGGGGGCGTATGACAGCAGCGGCTGCTTCATGCGGACTGCTTCCTTCTGTTCCTTGAGATCACCGATGAGGCCGACGACCCGTGGATCCTTTATGTCGACCCATCCCTGCAGGGAGGAGGTGGCGATGAAGCCGCGACGGGAGTCGTAGAGGTTGACGACGATGCCGAGGTAGTCGATGTCGACCTTCAGGTCGTTACGCAGGTCCTCGATCTGTGTGGTGAGCAGTTCGTAGGCGTCTGCGGAGCTGTCTTCTGCCTGAACGACGATCAGAGCACCGGACTGGCCCGGCCTTTCACCGTCGCGGCGGCGACCGTAGTACGCGGCGGCATCCATGCTGAGGCCAAGGCTGGGCGGGCAGTCGACGACGATGACGTCGTAGTCGGCTTCGAGTGGGGCGAGCGCACGTTCCAGAGCGGCTTCCCGGGCCCGCACCGCCGAGAGGCGTACGTCGAGGAGGAAGGCGTCGTTGCAGGCGGGCAGAAGGTGGAGTCGGCCGTCGAAGGTGTCTTCTCCGATGGAGACGATGAGGTCCCGCAGATCGCCGTTGGGGGAGCCGGCCATGTGGGCGGTGAGGCTGTCACCGTCCATCGGCAGGGGCGCGGCTCCGAGTTGGTTGGTGAGGTGACACTGCGGGTCGAAGTCGACGAGGAGTACGCGTAGTCCGAGGCCGGGCAGGTTCTCGATGTCGAGTGGGTCACTGGCCGGCTCGCGTTCGGCTTGGGTATCGCTTGAGCGCAGCGCTTTGGCGAGCGCTTTGGCGACTCGAACCGCGTGGAGGGCGTTGGGGTCTTCGGCGAGCGCTTCACCGAGGCCGGCAGTGATCGCTGTCTTGCCGACGCCGCCCTTCTGGTTGCACACGATGATGCGACGGGTGATCTCAGGTCGTTCAACGTCCGGTGCGGGGTTGGAGTCGAGCCACAGCTGGATGGACTGAGCCAGGCCCTGGATCAGGGAGACGCCGCGGTCTGTGGTGACCTGGCGGAACTCTTCCCACTGGCCGGGGGGCAAGAAGGTGGAGAAGGAGTCGGCGCCGGCCGTGTCGATGGTTGCCGGGGTGGAGGCCAGGCTGCACCAGTCGCGGATGCCCTGCTCGACGGCCGTCTGGATCTCGATGCCGTGCTGGGCGGATCTGATTTTGAGGTTCTGCCGGAGCCATCCCGGCAGCTTGGAGACGACCTTCTCGCGGTCGCTGGAGGTGGCTGGAGAACTCATGGATGACACCTTACTAACGTTCATGATCCTTAGCTGCATCGACACGTTAGCTATGCATATCTGTTGGTGCGTCAGCCCCGCCGCTGCTGCTCTCGGAGCTATTACGGCGTAATAGCCGGGCCGTGGCCGCCAGGAGCGGCGCTCCCCTATTACGGCGTAATAGGGGAGCCGCCCTGCACGGCGCCTGTCGGCCATCGCAGCGTTGACGGGAAGCAGGGGAGCGGCATAACCAGGGGTGAGGACGGACAGAGTTAGCGCCGGCGCGGCAACTGCTGGGGGGTCCTCGACGAGGAAAGGGTGATCATGGGAGCAGACGATTGGTCAGCTCTGGCTGGGGTGTCGTCAACGGTGCTGGCGCTGGCAGCGGTGGCAGTAGCCCTGATCGCGTAGGCCCTGACTGCCTACGTCACCTTGCTCTGGTGCTTCGAACGGATTGAGGCAGGCCGTACCGCCTTGGCCGGGGGGTGCCCCTATGTCTTTGGTCAAGGGAAACGGGGGTGCGTTGGGTGTGGGAGCCGGGCAGCATGGCGGGGTGGCTGATCTGCTGTGGGAAGACGTGAGTTCCTTCTTCGACCCGGACTTGATGGGGTCGCTGCCGGCCGGCGTGTCCCGGATGCCTCGGTGGAGGACTGGCAGGCGGTCCTTGATCTTGTCGTGGAGAAGGGCTGGAAGTGCCAGTACTCCGAGGGAGAGACGGTGCTTCCGGTGCCCCGGGCGGAGGCCGTGCTGTCCCGCCTGACGGATGCCGAGTGCCCGGTCCTGCGGGCGTGGCCGACTGCCGACGTGTTGGCGATCTTGCGATTCCGCGCCGGCGATGAAGTCGACTTCGACGTCGACCTGCGGGAGTTGCAGGGCCAGGATCGACTTGATGTGTTCTGCGGCTTCCTTCGGGAGATCGGGCGGCGAACGCGGGGGAGCGATCGAAGTCTTCGCCGATGCATCGGACGCAAAGGCGCGCGCCGACTACATCCAAGTCCCTCACCAAGGCGATGTCCGCGCTCGCCGAGTACGACTACGTCCACGACACCGTCCTCGTTCGCGCTCGCATTACCTCACGCCGGACCAGGCCGCCGAGTACAAAGCCGCGGTAGACACACTCAAGTGACGCCATGAAACGAGCCACGGCATCCACCGTCCTCGCCGCGCTGGTCAGACGTGAGACGCCTGTGCACACGAGATCCGGCGCTGTGCTTCAACGTCAGGGCTGCACTGGGCTTTGCCGAAGGGTGAGAGCGCGCTGTTTCCCGGCGGGTGCCGGCCGGACAGAACCACGCTGGCCGGGTGACCCTCACGGCTCCCCAGATGGTGCAGTTGCCCGCCGATCTGTCGTTGATCAGCCTCGCTTACCACCACGAACACCCCGTCCAGGCGTACGAGTTCGAGAACACGTTGGAGGTGTGGACGGTCTCGGCCCGGATCGACGCGGACGTCCTGGCAGAGGACCTGGCTGCCTACAGCGACATGGACCAGGAGGCGCTGGATGCGGTCCAGGACGTCACGGTGGGCCGGATGTCGTTCGTGCGGGTGCGGATGTTCGGCCCGGACCATCCATGGAAGGCGATGGACTCCTACACCGGGGACGTGGCGGGCATCGGCGAAGTGGTCCTTGACGTTGCCGCCGGAGACTGGGCCCCTGGCCTCCAGGCCACGCTTGCGCAGCCGGTCGGCGACCTGTTGGTCATGGACCGGGTCATCCTGGAGCCTGGATGGCGCGGGGTGGGACTCGGACCCGTTCTGGCGGGCTCCGCGATCCGCCGGCTCTCGCAGGGCTGCGCCGCGGTCGCGTGCAAGCCGGGTTCCGCCGACGGACGCGAACTGACCGCGGATCAACACCGGGACGCCGCTGTGAAGCTGGGCGAGCTCTGGCAGCGGATCGGCTTCGAGCCCTTCCAGGACGGCGTGCACCTGCTGGACTGCCACCTGCAGCGGACCGAGGACCTCCTCGCCGAACAGGGGGAGTTCCTGGCGCTGTGCCAGGCCTGGCGGAGCCATCACCGGCCGTAGATGCACGGTCGCACGAAGCCTTCCACGACAGAGACCTGCGATGGGACGCTCAAGGGTGATGGCCGTGGCAAGGGGGGCGAGTGACATCTGGCGCATCCTGGGACGCCTGGTCGGGGTCGAACCTGCGCGATGCTCCTCGCTGGACAGGGCACGAAGCTCGCGAGGCGGGCAGCACGACGGCACCGCGCTGCGCATGTCCACGGCCGGCGCCCCGGAGATCGTGATCGCCCGCGCCGACACCTGCGGGTTCGTCTCCGACATCGGCGAAGGCACCGACGGCTGGGAGTTCCCCGACGCCTCTACTCCGTCGAACTCAGGTAGCAGCACGCACAAAGCATTCGATCAGCCCCCTCGCGGGGAAGCCACATCATGCCCGCCGGGCCCTCCAATGAGGAGACTTATGCTGCCTCACCGTGAACCACGCTCCCGAGACTGTCCCGGCCATCCCGACCGGCCCCCGTGACGAGGCCGTCGTCTCCTACGGGCTGCACGCCAAACGCCAAAGCGACCTCGCGCTGGAACTGCTCGCCCACGACCTCGACGCCCCGCCCGGGGCCCAGGTCCGCCAGGCCCTGGCGCTGAGCGACTGGCTGGACAGACTCGTCAGCCAGGCCGCTGTCGCTGAACACGAGGACGGGGCCAGCTGGCGGGCCACCGGCCGCCACGCCCTGAACGGCGGCGGAGACGGCCGGGCGGCCGCGGTCGCCCTCGCTCTCGCGTACGCCCGCCGCGACGGCAACCACCTGCGCACCGTGTTCAGCAGCACCCTGCACGTGATCCGCTTCCCCGAGCAGGCCAACGCCGCCCGGGCCCGGCCGGGCCGCCGTGCAGCACGAGCCGGCCGCGCTCGTTGCCGAGCGGGCCGCCGCGTACCGCTCCAGTTCCGGGCAGTGCCGCCAAGGGACCGCGGCCGACCGCGAGTTCGCTGCGTCCCTCACGGGAGTGTGCGGATCCGTGTCGTCCAAGAGCCGCCACCGGACCTCCAAGTCCTCCGACCCCGCACCGCGCCGTGGCCTGGATCACACTCGTCTTTCGGAGATTCATTGCCGGTGGTCCCGTTCCCCGGGCCCGAATGGTGAAGCATCCCGATCGCGCAAGGAGCAGCAAGCAGTGACCATCATGGTTGTCGCCGTCCCTGGACGCCGCGTGGAAGACAGGCCCCGGCTCGTCAGCACCACCCCGGACGGCATCCGCCTGGTAGAGCCGGCAGGCAAGCGCCGCGTCACGCCCCTCTACCTGGAGAAGAAGGGCGTGGACGATCCGCCGGGCCTCGTGCAGGCCCTGCTGGTCCGGTCCTTCGTCCACGGCATGACGTCGCGTGAGGTGGGCCGCGCCCTCTCGTCCGCCGAGAGGGACGCCGCCGTCGACCACGTCGCCTCCAAGCTGCTCGTGACCCACCGCAGCCAGCGGTGGCGGGAGGCCGTGTCCACGGCCCTCCTCGGCGACTGGTGCGAACCGCTGTGGGACAGCGGGCGCCTGCCGGTCACCGCGCTCGGCGCGCTGAAGGCGGAGGCCCGCTGTGTGCACCGGCAGCTGGTACCGGTGTGGCGGAGGCGGACCCGGCACGGCCGGGTCCTGTCCCTGGAGGCCGATCTCGGCGACGGACTGTCGCTGCGCGACCTGGTTGTCGCGGACGTGGACCTGCTCTCCTGGACGGTGGCCTCGGTGTTCGCGGACGAGCGGTTGAACACCGTGCTGGCCAAGCTGGCCCCGGCGGAGCGGGCGGTCGTGTTCGCGTACGCCGAGGGCGAGGGCACCACCTGGACGGAGGCCGCGTCCGCCGTCGGCGCCGCCGATCCGGAGGTCTTCGGGGAGCGGGTCCGGCGCAAGGCCAAACGGCTCGCTGGCGAACAGCGGCGCCGCGCAGCGCTGCGCCGCCCGGCTGCCCGCTGATGGTCTGACTCGGGCTCAGAACTCCTTCGGTACGGCCCAATGACCCAGCCCCCCGCGTGATTCCCCTCCTGTGCGGACGAGTTGCGCGGAAGGCCCAACACCGGCCAAGGCCCCGGACGCTCTCTGCCTGCACACGCTGAACGTGCAGCTCAGGGCCCAGGCGAGAGCTCGGCGGCGAACGCCACCGCTCGTATAGCCGCGCAGAGGTGCGCGGCTCGCCCCCGGCGTCCTAGGACTCCCGGCCCTGTCCGCGTCTCACCCCGCGACGCAAGGGGTGAGAGCGGTCCACGCTCCACGCCGCATGCGGGCTACGCATGCCCTGATCCCATGGGAGAGGTCTGCTGTGTCCACGCTCGCCCTGCTCGTTCTCGTCCTGCTCGGCCTGGCCTTCGTCCTCGTCCCCGGTGCTCTTGCGTACCTGGCGTACCGTCATCCCGCCGCGCGCGGGCCGATGGCCGTCGGCATCGCCGCCGTGGCCGCCATGGCCGCGATCGTCATCCCGATCGCCGTTCGCTGAGCCTGCGGCCCGGCTTCCACACAGTTCCGGGCCGCCCGCCGGGGCCGCAGGTGAGCCGGCAACCCCTCGTCCTCCGAGGCGCACCCGTGTGGTGGGGCACCAGTACTACAGCCGTCGTAGAACGGGACCGGAACCCTGGGAATCCGAAGCCGCGCATGGGTCGATCCTCACCCCGGCCATCTGCGGGCTGACGCGCCACTCGCCTCTTCCTCGCCTCGTCCTTCCCCCCTTGCTCTCCCCTGGTCTGTTTCCGGACCGTTCCCGAACCCCGTTGACAACTGCCACCACTCCCTTCCATCATCATTCCACTAAGTGATTAGTGGAATGATGATGGAAGGGAGTGGTGGCCGTGGAGTACCGCATCGACAGGCGGAGCGGGGTCCCCGCCTTCCAGCAGATCGTGCAGCAGACCAAGCAGGCCCTGCGGCTGGGCGTACTCGTGCCGGGCGACCGGCTGCCCACTGCCAAGGAGGTCTCCGAGACGAGCGCGGTCAACCCGAACACCACCCTCAAGGCGTACCGCGAGCTGGAGCGCGAGGGCCTGGTCGAACCGCGACCGGGCCAGGGCACCTTCGTACGCCGCACGCTGGGCCGCCCCGAGACGGGCACCGACTCGCCGCTGTACGGGGAGTTGCTGGCGTGGATGGCGAAGGCGGCCGGGGCCGGTCTGGAGCAGGAGGACGTGGCCGCGCTGGTCGCGTCGGCGCTGGAGAAGCAGTACACCACCGGGACCACGGCGGTCGCGGGGGTCAGGACAACGAGGAGCACAGGTGAGTGACGTCATGTACGCGGGGGAGCCGGCGCTTGAGGCACACGGACTGGGGATGCGCTACCGGCGGGGCTGGGCGCTGCGGGACTGCACCTTCCGGCTTCCGGCGGGCAGGATCTGCGGGCTGGTCGGCCCCAATGGGGCGGGCAAGACCACGTTGCTGAACATCGCGGCCCATGTCCTGAAGCCGACGCAGGGCTCGCTCAGTCTGTTCGGCGAGGCGCCGGGCTCGGTGGAGTCCGGCCGGCGTACGGCCTTCCTCGCGCAGGAGAAGCCGTTGTTCCGCCGCTTCACCGTGGCGGAGACCCTGCGGCTGGGGCGGGAGCTGAACCCCGGCTGGGACCAGCGCGCCGCCGAGGACATCGTCCGTGCGGGCAACGTGCCCTTCGACGCGAAGATCGGCACCCTCTCCGGCGGCCAGCGCACCCGCGTCGCCGTCGCCCTCGCCTTCGGCAAGCGCCCCGACCTGCTGCTGCTCGACGAGCCGATGTCGGACCTCGACCCGGTCGTGCGCCACGAACTCATGGGCACCCTCCTCGCCGAGGCCGGCGAGCGCGGCACCACCGTGGTGATGTCGACCCACGTACTCGCCGAGCTGGAGAACGTATGCGACTTCCTCCTCGTCATCTCCGACGGCGGAGTGCGCGTCGCCGGTGACGTGGACGAGCTGATGACCATACACACCGTGGTCACCGGGGCCAGGGAGGGTGAGGGCCTGCCCGACTTCCTCGGGTACCACACCCTCGTCGAGGCCCGGACCAGCGGACGGCAGTTCACCGCGCTCATCCGCCCGGAGGGCCCGGTCACCGGCCCCTGGGAGGTGGCCGCCCCGAGCATGGAGGAACTCCTGCTCGCCTATCTCCGCTCACCCGACGCGCCACCGCTGATCACTCCCACCGCCCAGGTCCAGGGCCAGGCGTTCGCCACCGGGACGGTGGCGGCATGAGCACCTTCACCAACCCCTCGACCGACGGCAGGAACGGGACGGCGAACCGGACGATGAACGGGACGATGAACGCAACGAAGAACGGACCCAGGCACGGGGCCGGGAACGCGAGCACCACGGAGGCCACCCGGCGCCCCCGCCTGAGCGGCATGACCTGGCTGGTCTGGCGCCAGCACCGGGCCGCGTTCTGGACCATGATTGCCGCCACCGTGCTCTGCGCGGCCTGGATGATCCACCAGCGCGCCCAGATGATGGACTTCCTCAACGCCTACGGCTTTCCCGCCAAGAACCTCGACGACGCGGAGAAGGCGTTCAAGCCCTACATCGGCGCGTTCACTTCCGTCACCACGGGTCTCACGGCGATACCCATCATGCTCGGTGTCCTCCTCGGCGCCCCGCTGCTCGCAGGCGACCTGGAGAACGGCACGGCCAAGCTGATCGCCGCCCAGTCCGTGAGCCGCAACCGCTGGCTCGCCACGAAGCTGGCGCTGACCGGGCTGGCGGTGACGGTGACCACGGTCACGCTGTCGGCTGTGTTCGCCTGGTGGTGGAACCCCATCAAGCTCCATTACCCGGACATCGACTGGACCTCCCGGGAGTTCTTCAACACCACGGGCCCGGCGCCCGTCGCCCTCTCCCTCCTCTCCGTGTTCGGCGGGGTGCTGATCGGTGTGATCCTGCGCCGCACGCTGGCGGCCATGGTCGTGACCCTCGGATTCACGGTCGCCCTCCAGGCCGTCTGGGGCTACTTCAAGCTGTCGCTCGGCGACATCGTCACAACCACCAGCAAGCCGGTCAGTCCCGGCACTACGATCACCGTCCCCTCGGTGCCCCGCAACGCACACTGGCTCGACACCTCGTATGTCAGCGGCAGCGGCAAACTGTTCGACCCCCTGACCACGTGTACGCCAACGCTGAGGGAGGAAGCGACTACGTCGTGCATGAAGAAAGCGGACATCGTCGGCGCGTCGATCGACTACATCCCCATCTCACAGATGAGCAGTATGCAGTGGTTCGGAGCATCGATTCTGTTCGCCCTGACCGCCGGCATCGTGGCGTTCCTCTTCTTCTGGGGTCGTAAGCGGCTCGTCTGAGGAGCCGTTCGCGCCACCGCGATCACCGAAGGCGGTGAGCAGGTGAGGCTTCGGTCCTCCCCCTGCTCACCGCCGCCGACGCGACTACCTTCTCAGCCACGCCAAGGACGACTGGAGCAACGTCGCACGGGCCGTGGCCGTACCCCTGGACGAAGTGCGGCGGCGCGAACGTCTGGCAGGAACTCGCGTCGGCGCCGGTCTCGTTCGGTGCGGCGGGCGAGGTCAGCGTCGTCGTCTCTCCTCCGTCTAGGTTCTGCCCGCCCGGATGGGCGGGCATCGTGCTCTTGGGTGGCGCGGCCATCGTGACGGCTCCGAGCGAAGAGGCCGCTGCTCGGATCCGCAAGGCCGTGATTGAGCTGTCTGCCGACGAGCTGACGGACCCGGAAGCGATCGGGAAAGTTCTCCCGATCGGTGAGGTTCTTGGACCTGCCGCACTCGCCTATGTCGCGGCCGATGGCTTCCGCCCTTCAGCGTCCGCAGAATTGTCCGTGGAGGAACTGCCCGCCGGTCATGCAAGCCTGGACGCTCTGGAACAGGCTGCCGGACCGGAGGACGCCGGCGAGGCCGGCCTCGCCGAAATCACCTCGCCCGCGTTCGTCCTGCGGGTCGACGGTCAGGTCGTTGCTGCCGCCGGCTATCGCGCATGGCCAAGCTCGACGGCTCACGTGAGCGTGCTGACTTCGCCTGATTGGCGTGGCAAGGGCCTTGCCCGCGCAACCGGGTCCGCCGCGGTCCGGTATGCACTCGCGCAGGACCTTCTGCCTCAATGGCGGGCCAGGATCCCAGCGTCGAGGAAGGCGGCAATTGCGCTGGGGTTCAGCGAGCTCGGTTTCCAGCTCAGCATCCAGTTGGTCTGATCAGCGGATGCGCGGCGAGGAAAGCGGCCCGCGGCATCTCCTGGTGTTCGGACGTCACCGCCGTCGTTCGTGCAGTACTCGGGGCTGCTGTTTTGGCCGAGCTGCACTCACCTCATTCTCAGGGTTCGGTCGGCGCCAACGGGCTGGCAGTGGGGTGCCCATCTTCCGCCGACTCAGCGTAGGACGGCAGTTCGCGCATCCGGCGCAGCGGCGAAAGGAAAACAGGCAGGAAGGTGAGTGACTGACCGACGGCCCCGGCCAGCAGCGTGGCACGGACGCCAATCGTCGAGCCGAGGCCGGCGAGCCGTGAGATCTCCGCGGCGTCGGCGGTGAGCCGCATGAACAGCGCCGTTCCCTGCGGCTGCCGGAGGACCATCCGGTGGTCAAGCAGGTGGCGAAGGCGAAGTGGCAGCCGCTACGGCAAGGACTCCGATCCGCTGATCGTGCTCACCGCCGCGGCCGCCGTGAAGCTCGGGCTGCCGGAGCGCCTGGAGGGCCATGGGCAGCCCCCATAGCGTGAACAGCCGCTCGGTATCCATGTGGTTGGTCATGGTGCTGATCCGGCGACCACCCGGATCACGAGCCTCGTCCAGGCCGTCCTCACCCTCCAGTTGGCCAGCTCAGACTGAAAATGGAAAAGGCTCGCTTTCTCGGAAAATCCGACGGAGAGACCCAATCGCCGACGTGCACAAGCTGAGAAGAGAGAGGTCGGCCAAGAAGGCAGCCCCCCTTCCTTCAAGCTGGAGGGGGGCTGCTTTCGTCGTCAGTGCTTAGCAGTACACGTCCACTTGCGTGACGTAATTGCCGCCGTCCAGGGTCCGCTCACTCCATGCCGGGACGAAATCCCACGTGTTGTTCCGATACCACACCCTGAAGCTGTTGCCGTGGGCCTTGGCATAGTTGAAGCGGCCGTAGATAGGGTTATTTCCGCAGTGTTCCATATTCCAGACTTGTCCGGAAGTGTCATAGACGCAGGCCCTCCCGTCATCGCACTTGTAGCTCTTGTACTGGGGCTGGGCCTCGATCGCAGAGGCGCTGGTGGGGGTGACGGTGAGTGCGATGGCTCCAAGAGCAATCGCCGTAGCCGTTCGGGCTGCAACCCGCTTGACCGAATGCATTCAGACCTCTCCTTGTCTGGGTGTTAGTCCGGCGAGCCTCGCGCACGAAAGCGTGCGGAACATTCGACGACTCCTGCACGTGAGCAGCGATGATGACGCTTTTTGAGACGCCGACTGGATCAGGGCTCGAGTGACTGAGCAAGCCCTAGCCTTCGGCACCGACCGCCGGGAGTCTTGTATGAAGACGCAATCACAGCGGGGGAACCTCAACCGTGACCGAACTGATCGACCAGCCCGGCGAATACACCGGACTGCCGGCCGCATCCTTACGCGGCATCGCCATCCGCTACCGAGGCCACCGCATGGGCGGCGCGCGGCCCGCGAGGGTCACCCTTCCCTCGGCGGCCGTCACGTTGCTTCTGGGATGGGGGCAGCCGCTGACCATCCACAGCGGGCCAGAACAAGGAGTGTCGCCAAGTCCGTGGCCTGCGATGATTGCTGGTCTCCAGACTGCGCCCATGCTGGCGGGCTTCAGTGGATCCGCATCTGCCGTCGAGATCGAACTCACGCCGCTCGGCGCATACCGGCTCCTGAACCTACCCTTGCACCACCTGGCGAAGACGGTCATCGACCCGGACCACATCATGGGAGCAGGCTGGGCTGCGAACGCCACCGAACAGCTGGCCGCAGCACCGCACTGGTCTCGCCGCTGGCAAATTCTCGACGCCCTGCTCACCCGACGACTTCACGGGGAAACGTCCCCATCACCTGCTGCCACCCAGGCATGGAACCTGCTGCGTGATCGCGACGGCGCCGTGTCCTTACGCGATCTGACCCTGGCCACCGGCCTTGGCCGGCGCCGCATACAAGGGCTGCTGCAGGAGCACATCGGGCTGCCCGCTCAAACGCTCTCCCGCATCATCAGGTTCCATCAGACCCTGGCAGTGGCATCGACCGGCCTGGACTCGCTCGCCGACCTGGCCAGCCGGGCGGGATACCACGATCAGTCACACATGAACCGAGACTTCAGAGCCCTCTCTGGCCAGACACCACGAGAACTGCTCGACATCTTGCGGCATACAGCACACCGGCACAGCAGCGGGCACTTCCAATCCTTCAACGACTTCGGGCTCCGCGCCCCAGCCAGCCGCTACGTGACCGCTTCTGCCTCGCCGATCTCCAAGAACAGATCAAGGCGGCAGCGGCACCGACCCCCTCGCCAAACGTGACGTCTGTCGGCCGGTTCTGCCATTCGGTCATTCGTCGACGCCGGACAGACGCTTCTGCCGCTTCTTGACGATCTTCGGCTCGAACGAGCCTTCACGGTCGCGGGGCACGGCTATCTCCACCGGGCCGACGTCCGTGAGCACGGTCTTGGCCCGGGTCCCGTTGCGGCTGTTGCCGCCGGTTTCCCAGCCGGATCGTGCTTGTCGTAGCCGAGGTGGTCGGTGATCTCACCCTCGAGGGCAGACTCCAGCAGCCGCTTCGTCAGCTGCTGGAGCAGCCCGCCCTCACCCGTCAGCTGCAGGCCCTGGGCCTGGGTACGGCCCACCAGCTCGTCAATGAGCTGGTGGTCCACCGCCCTCGCCGACTGCAGCTCAACTGCCTCGACGGACTCGGCCTCGGTCACGTTCTCACTGGTCACCGATGCATCTTCCTTGATCAGAATTTACACCGAACGTTTTACAATCCTTTGGACGTAAAGCGCCTCTAGGCGCACTGGCCTCGGCCGCGGTAGTGGGTGTACTTGCGACACACCCTCTGTCTTCCCGCGTAAGTGAGGGATTGGTTGTAGTCCCTGAGATACCGGTAGTTCTGGCGATACTTGTGCACCGAGTAGATCAGGTCGTATACGCCGACAGCGTGGAGGCCGCAAGAGCCGAAGCCTCTCCAGCGAGTCCAGCAACTACGGGCGCGGAACCTCTTGAGAGCCTTGATTCTGCGGAAAGAGACCACGGAGAGCGCGATGTTGGCGCCGTAGTAGTAGTGCCGCCAGTTGGGATTTCTGCCCCAACGGTCAGCGGTCCCGCAAACTCGTGGTGTCGTAGGGGCTGATGGCTGGCCGTCGGCCGCGGTATCACCGGAGGCAGGCGGTATCCGCAAGGGGGCGGGCTGACCGCCCAACGTCAACGGTTCGTCCGCCTTGAACTGCGGCGGATAGTTCTCCATGACCACGAGATGTCCGTTCTCAGATCCTCAGGATCCAGTGTCTCGTGTGTTCAACATCAGGGGTCAAGGCCTTCCATCGCATGGCCGCACTGCACCGTCCTGCCAGCTGACCGGCAAACCCTGACGGCCTACGACCGGAAAGAGCCTGGAGTGCCAGACCACCGCGCTGGTCTCCGCCCTGCCCGAACACCGAAAATCGCGTCGGCCGCCCGACAACAGTTCCCCCTCAACGACTCCTCATCGCCCCAACCAGGACAGCGAGGTCAGATCGCTGATGAGACGTCTGGCCGACCGCGCCTACGGGTGCGTGTCCGTGATCGCGATGACCTCGTCGAGGTGGTCCAGGGTGGCCTGCAGGTCGTCGATCTTGGCCTGGATGCGCTCGCGCTCGGCTCGCAGCATGGCTCGTTGCTCGGCGTCGGTGTGCCCGGAGTCCCAGCATGGAAGGAGTTCGCTGATCCTTCGGCTGGTCAGGCCGGCGGCGAACATCTCCTGGAAGAAGCGCACGAGGGCGATGGCGTCCTGCCGGTACAGGCGCTGGCCGGACGGGCTGCGCTCCGCGATGAGCAGCCCTTGCTGCTCGTAGTAGCGCACGGCGCGCACCGAGACGCCGGCACCTCGTGCCACCTCGCCGATGCGGATCAACCGCTCCTCTGCGGCCGCTGCGACAGTCATGGTGATTCCTCTCACCCTTAGGCCTGACGACCGCACTTGCCTCTGACGTTAGCGTCAGGTTTTAGCGTACCGGCCATGGATATCAACAACTCCGTCGCCCTTGTCACCGGAGCCAACCGCGGCCTGGGCCGCGCCTTCGCCCAGCGCCTGCTCGAACGGGGCGCCCGCAAGGTCTACGCGACGGCCCGCCGACCGGAGACCGTGGACCTGCCCGGGGTCGAGGTGCTGCCCCTCGACATCACCGATCCCGCATCCGTGAGGGCCACCGCCGAGGCCGCCCCGGACGTCTCACTACTCGTCAACAACGCGGGAATCAGTACGGGGACCGACCTGGTGACCGGTTCGCTGGACGCGGTGCGGCACGAGCTGGAGACCAACATGTTCGGCCACCTGGGAATGATCCGGGAGTTCGCGCCGGCGCTCGCCAGGAACGGCGGGGGCGCGATCGTCAACGTCCTCTCCGCCATGTCCTGGTTCGGGGGCAAGGGCGCCAATGCCTACCACCTGACCAAGGCCGCCGCCTGGGCCATGACCAACGGCGTCCGCCTGGAGCTCGCCGAACAGGGCACGCTTGTGACGGCGGTGCACCTCGGCCTGGCCGACACCGACATGGCGGCGGGCTGGCCCGTGGACAAGATCGCTCCGTCGGACCTGGCCGACGCGGCGCTCGACGGTGTCGAGGCGGGCTCCGCCGAGGTCCTCGCCGACCAGTGGAGCCGGGACGTCAAGTCCCGTCTGCCGCTGACGCCGGAAGAGTTCAACGCCGCAATGGACCGCGCCCTGGCGGCGCTGATGGCGGCCTGAGAGGCCCCTCGGGCCGACCGGACTTCGGCGGCTGCTTCTCCATCGGCTGCTCGAACTCCTCTACTTGAGGTTGAACTCGTGGTGTCGTGTCGCTGATCAGGCGGGTCCGATGGTCAGGCCGGTCTCGGCGAGGCAGCCGTCTATGAGGTGACTGCGGTACTGGATGAGGCGTAAGAAACTGTTGTCTTTTCGATCTTGAGGGATGCGCGTCGAACGGGAGTCCCGATCGGGTGGTCGCGGGACGCTGGGCGCATACGAACAGGGCCTCCTGAACAGCTCGTTGGTGTCGAATCACCGAGCAGCAGGAGGCCCTGGTGCAGCAGTCTTGCGTGCCGATGGCCGGGCAGTCCAGCGCGGTCACCTGGGAGTGTGACTGCCTGGCTCACCGGTTCGGAAACGCCGCCGACAACGGGAAGCGGCAGCCTCGCTACCCGACCGACATGACGGACGGAGAGTGGGCCGCGGTCTGCCCGCTGCTGCCGGTGCCGGGCTGGATGCGCGGCCGGGGAGGCCGGCCGGAGGGGTACTGCCACCGGGCGATGCTCGATGCGATCCGGTATCTCGTGGACAACGGGATCAAGTGGCGGGCGATGCCCGCCGACTTCCTCCGTGGGACCGCGTCTACGCATTCTTCCGCCGCTGGCGGGACAACGCTCTGGTCAAGGAGTTCCACGACCGGTTGCGCGCGAGGGCCCGCGAGGAACTGGGGCGGGATGCGGAGCCGACGGCCGCGGTGATCGACTCGCAGTCCGTCAAAGCGGACGCGGTGGTCGGCGCGGACAGCCGGGGCTTCGACGGCGGCAAGCTGGTCAACGGGCGCAAGCGGCATGTCGTGGTCGACACGCTCGGCCTGCTGTTGGGTGTGATGGTCACCGCCGCGGACACCGGTGACCGCATCGCCGCCCAGGGCCTGCTTGGGCAGGTCGCCGACGTGCACCACCGGCTGGAACTGGTCTGGGCCGACGGCGGCTACACCGGCAGCCTGGTCGAGCACTGCCTGGCCACGCTCGCGCTGGTCCTGGCGATCGTGAAACGCAGCGACGACATGCGCGGCTTCGTGGTGCTGCCCAAGCGGTGGATCGTCGAGCGGTTCTTCGCCCACCTGATGCGAAGCCGCCGTCTGGTGCGCGACTTCGAGCGGCGCACGGCCAGCGCCGAGGCGATGGTCTACTGGTCGATGACCCTGCTCATGACGCGCCGCCTGGCCCGGTCACGCCTGCCGCGAGGGTGAACCGGCCCGGCTGCCGCTCGGCCAGCCAGCCCCGCGCGACCAGGCGTTTCGCCTTCGACCGCAGTGCCTCCACTCGTGCCGGCACCACGTCCATGCCGAACGCTTGGGCCATCTCCTGGCAGGTCAGCGGCCCTTGATGGAGCCGGTCCCGGTCTGCGAGCGTCGTGAGGATGCGCTGGTAGTCGACCGACAGCACCGACCAGGCCAGCCCCTGGCGCCACACCGGAACCTGCGACTTCGGCTTCGCCGCGTCCCGGGGTTCCGGCGGCGCGTCCGCATCCCGCGCTTCCTCAGTGACCTCTGTGCCGGCGGTGTTGCCGCCGTCCGGAGCCAGCACCGTGTCGACCCGCCTGCGGGCAATCGCCCACTCCTGCCATTCCTGCTCGGCCGCGGCCAGTTCGGCCTGGATGCGGTCGGCCTCCTCCCGCAGCCCGTCGACTCGACGGCGAGCGGCGACCTCGTGCTGTTCCAGCAGTCCGACGACGGACGGCATTCGTGACCTCCCGGGGAGCGACGACCCGACAGGCCACGACTCCCACGGAATCACCACTGCTATCCCCGACCAGCGGAAACGCACCGATCACGCCCGAAAAGACAACAGCTTCTAAGCCACGTCGGATGCGCTGGTCGAGGTGTTCGGGGGTCCTGCAGGCGACGTTGGAGAGCCATCCGCGTCGCAGGAGAGACCAGATGCCTTCGACGGGGCTGAGGTCGTTTGCGTAGGGCGGCAGGTAGTAGACGGTGAACCACTCCCGGGCTGCCGCCCACTGCCGCAGGTCGGCGGCTTTGTGGACGTTGAGGTTGTCCCAGACCAGGACGATCGGGCCGCCGAGCCGCTGGTGGGCGGCGATCAGCAGGTCCCGGTAGTCGCGCCAGGAGAAGCTTTGGCGCCCGTCGCGTCGGCCGTCGTCTCTGCGTGGCCGGTAGATCAGCCTTGAGCGGTGGCCGGGTTTGTAGCAGGTCAGCGCGGCAATGGATATCCGTCTGCGGGAACGGCCGCGGACCCGCACCACCGGCGTGTGTCCGCGTTGTGACCAGGTCTTCGCCTGCGGCGGCGTCATGGAGAATTCGGCTTCGTCCTCGAAGACGAGCCAGGCTCCACGAGCCGCCGCGCGTCTTCCGCGCAGTTGAGCGGTCCTGGCCTGGCGTGACGGAGATGGAACCGGCCGACATCGCAGGGGTCCTCGGGGTATGCGCCCAGCGGCTTGCCCCGCCGCCGCGGGTGCCGGTCACATCAGTGGCCAGCCCCGACCAGAAAGGCGACCATCAAGGCTCGCCCACGGTCACGAAACGACGGGCTGTTCGCGTCAACGGCACCGTTCACGGAACCTCACGTCGGTCGGAGCGGCACACCTGCCATCGGTGCAGGACATCCCCCACCGTGGCCGCACTGGGAACCTCGTGCAGGCCGAGAGGCTCGGCGCCCGCTTCCAGCGCCCGGAGTGCAGCCCCCACGGCCTCGTCTAGGAGCTCATCTGCAGAGCGGCCCTGATACAGGCCTTCTTCCAGTGATTTCGCAGCTCTTATGATGTCCGGGAAGACTGATTGAGCCTGCTCGAAGGCGATGTAGTGCGGCAGATCTTCGTCCAGACCATGAGCTGCGGCCGGCTTGACCGACCCAACAGCTTCAGACCACGCGGCAATCACACTCTTCTGTTGGAACTCTGGATACCGCATGCGGACCAGGTGTGTGGCGAGGTCGTGAATGGGGTCGCCGTAGGTTGCGAGTTCCCAATCAACGGCGATCAGGCGAGGGCCGCCGTCATGTTCTGTGACGACCACGTTGTCCCGGTGAAGATCTCCGTGAAGCAAGCTGTACGGTCGACGCGTCATGGCAGGCACATATTCGGCAAGGTGGACCAGGACGTCTTCCCGGATCCCGAGCGCCATGAAAAGCCCGCCGTAAACCGACCAACTCGGCTGACGGATCTGGCGGTCGGCCAACTCCATCAGCGTGCGCAGGTAGCCCTGGCTGTCTTCGTCATCGCGGGGCCAGCAAGAGGGCAACGGGGGCAGTGCTTCCCTGCGTACCGAAGTTGTCTGGGCCAGGAGCTGGGCCAGGTCCGCGATGTGCAGAGCATCGACGGGTTTGCCATCGGGGCACAGGCGGGACAGTGAGGTGCCCTCTACATAGCTGAGTACGGTCGCTGTCGCGGTTCTGGCCAGGTAGCGCGGTACATGGGGTAGTAAATCCTTGAGGGCGCCCAGGAGATCTGCTTCGTTCTCCCAGGTCCTGATGACTACCGGGATGGCGTCGGCCCTGGGGACCCGTACCAGCACACGGGTGCCTTGTTCTCTGCCGATGAGTTGTGCCATGCGTTGAGTGAGGGGTAGTACATAGTTGCGGTTGTGATGGCCACCGCTAGCCGTGCCGGATTGCTTGGCCAGCCATACGAACTCGTCGTTGGCGTCGTCTTCGTTGGGCACGTTACTCCCGGGAGGCACAACTTCAGAGCCGGAGGTGCTTCGCGGGGCGCTCCTGGCAAGGGATGTGGGCACACCTTAGTGCCCACGAGAGGCCGTGCGTGCGGTACTGCGGGGATCCTTGGTTCCAATGGGGTGCACGCGTAGCACAAAGTGGACCTCCGTAACCCTTCTAGTACTCCAGCTGTAGATCGCAATTTTGACCTTCTCGGCGCATCTGCCAAGGGTTACCTGAGTTGTCCTTGGCCGACGGGCTATCTTGCCGGGCATGCAGACGGTGAACTGGAGCGATGTCCGGGAGCGGACCGTCGCTCTCTATGCACGGCGGGGATCGAGGGCCGGTGCCGTTCTCCCGCCGGTCCTAAGCGAAGCTCAGGTGCGTCAGGCCGAGGAACAGTTCGGTGTGGTGTTCCCCGACGACTATCGCCAGTACCTGCTGTGCGTCAGTGCCGGCGGGCGGGTGCGCACGCTCCGGGTCGATCAGAGTGGCTGGCGCTGGGACGGCGACCAGCCTTCAGACCGTGCGAACCTGCATGTTCCTTTCCCGGACCACGACACCGCTCTCGCAGCGAGCGAAGATCTCTGGCTGACCGAACCCCAGGAGGGGGACTACGCCTCTGCTAGGGCCTACCAAGCCGATCACGACACGTGGCGGGAGAGGGCCGATGCCGCCGAGGACGCGCGGACTTCCGGGGCCGTCCCCCTCTGCGATGACGGCTGCGGCTTCTACACCCTCCTCGTGGTCAGCGGACCCATGCGGGGCGCCATGTGGTTCGACGGACGCGCGACCTGCGATCGCCTCAACCCGCTCTTGAACGACGACGGACAGCCCGCCACCTTCGCCGAGTGGTACCTGGACTGGCTCACCCATGAGGAACCGCTGACAACCCCGGAACTGCGTCGTGCGGCAAACGACCGCCGGCACGCCGGGACGGACGTGCCCATCTGGCTGCGCTGGTTCGACTCGTGAGCCGTCAGTGCTCTGGCCGCGAGTCGGTTCGTTCTGGTAGGGGGCCGGTGCGGGCATGGGTGCGGCCACCGTTGATCATCGTGAGTTGAGTGGACCGACGAAGAGACGGTGGCCGCGGGTCACAGCACAGATCCCGCCCGTCGGCGGGGTGCGTTCGAGGCCCTGATGAGCCGGATCGCAGGCCGCTTCGCCCGGGTGGAACCCCCGGGTCGAACCCCGGCGCCGGACAGGGAGATTGGTACTGGGCCTGCTGGCTGACCTGCCGCGCAAGAACGCTGGACGATCGCCGAGTGGGCGGGGGAAGCCACCCCGCACGGCCCGAGCACGGCCCGGCCCACCGGCTCAGCTGGTCCGCCTGGCGACGCCGCCACCAGGCGCGATCACGTGCCCGTCATTACCGCCGACAAGCCGCATCCCGGCCGTGAAGATCACGATCTACAGCTGGAGTACTAGCTGTCGCTAGCGGCGAGATTGGTCCAAAGGGAGTTGAACCAGCGCTGCTGCTTGTCCACCCAGGCGGACTGTGCGTCGCCCAATGATTCCTGCACGTCAGCTGAGCCGTCTTTGACCTTCGCCGTGTTGTCCTCGACGTCCGCTGTGTCGTCTTTGACGAAGTATGTACCTCTGGCGCCTACGCTGAGAACGTCGAGGGCCTCGACGTTCTCAGCATCGCCCACCGGGATACGCCGACGCTGCAGTTCGTACGCGCTGTGGAAGGCCTCCTTCCCGTTAAGCAGGTACAACTTGAACATCGGTGCCACTGGAACGCGCCGGACCTGGACGGCAGCGTGTTCGACTCGGCCATTCGCGCGCAGATTGTGGAGTGTGTCCGTCAAGGACAACAGACACCGGTCGGAAATCGACCGCAGGCGGGCCACGACGCGCATGTCATCCGGGTCATCCAGGCTGCGGGGGAAGGGGAGCGGCATATCCTTGGTCGGAAGCAGCATGCGCAGCTCGATCCGCTCCAGGCCAGGGGCTCCGCCAGTCAGGATACGTTCCGCCTGGATGCGAAGATGAGTGTCGAGCGATTCGGACGTGAGGCTGTACACGTCGAGCTTCACAACTGACTGCTCAAAGGCCCGCTCAACGAACCATCCCAGACCAGTGGTCCGCATTCGGGAGGCACTGTCAGCGGCGGAAGTGTTGTGGGCACCTGAGATCACGCGCGAGCCGCTGCCCTGGCGTGACTCGATCCAGCCTTCCGCTTTGAGTTCCTGCAGAGCACGTTGCACCGTGTCCCGGGAGACTTTGAACTCCTCGGCGAGCGAGCGCTGAGGCGGCAGAAAGCCACCCACCGGGTACTTCTGAGCAACTATGCGGCCACGCAGTTCAGTCAGGACACGCTGGACCGCCCCGCCGGCGTCGCTGCTTCGGGCCTCGCTCACATGCCGACCGTACCTCACGGAGGCAGCGAGGAAACCAATTTCAGCCAGGCCTCTGGCCCAAGTTACTGGATCAACCCACCCGGGGATACCAATCGTGAGCCAACTAGCCCAATTGGCAGGTTGGTCGGTAAGTGCACTAGAGTGGATGGGGGTTGTGCATGATTCTCTGGCAACTTGCGTGGATCGTGGTCCACTACGCCGCCGCGCGGCAGGTCGCATCTCAATTCGGAGTTGTGGGCTTGGCACTCCTGGGTGTGGGCTCCGCCCTGGTCGTGTTGCGGGTGCATGTGAGGGAAGTGCCGCTCTACTGGTGGGCGGTCTTCTTCCTTCTCCTGCTGTCGGTTCAGGCTTAAGACGCCATCCGCTTATCGATCACGTAGATGGTCTGGTCGAACTGGGCTCCTGATCGGGTGATCGCGTGCGGACTGACGCATGGAAGCAGGGCCTTTTGGCAGTTCGGGGGTGCTATCCCAACCGAGCACCAAGAGGCCCTGTTGCTGCAGACTTCCGCATCCGCGTGCGGGGAGTCCAACTCGCTGCCACCGTCGTGTAACTGCCTCGCGCGCGGTTCGGCAACGCGGCGGACGGCCGGAGCGCACTTCGAGCTCTGTCTCCGACATGACGGAGGCGGAGTGGCGGGTCGTCAGCCGTTGCGAGCTATCGTCAAGACATCCCCGCCCGGGCATCACGGCGGATCGCCGCGTACAGATCGACCTTGGACTTCGGTGGCGCCATCGCACCCTCATCCCGCAGAGCACCCCCAGGCTCCCACGTACAAACCCAGGCACTGCTGGGTGAGACGGGTGACCGTCGCCGGTGAGAGGCCCTCCGAGCTGCCGAGGAAGTGCTCCAGGGCGGGCGCCATCTCTTCCCGGACCTTTTCTCCCGGGCCTGCAGCAGACCGAGCACCGACGGCACCGGCGACCTCCACGAGCCAGACGAACCGACGAGCCACACCCATCTCGCCTGCCACGAACCGGAGTTCATGCCGACCCACCCCGAGCCAAACCATCACGCTCGGAAAGGGGATGACGTCTAAGACGTGAGCGCGTCCCAAACGTCTTTCAAAGAGCGCACGATGCACGAAGGCTCCGCCCCTGCCTTTCGAAGTGCGACAACCTTTGGCCGGTTGCCCGCGTACCCCAGGAAGCGAACGTCGGCCGCCCGTGCCGCTGCATAGTCTGTCGGCGCGTCACCGACCATCAGCGCCTCCGACGGGTTCGCATCCATCACGTCGAGCGCCTGCAGCAAGGAGTGGGGGTGCGGCTTCATCAAGTGGAGGTCACGCGTTCGCCCGATGATGTACGGAAAGCAGTCGGCAAGGCGGCGGGTGTCAACGTAGGCGGCAGCTGCCCGGGCGGAGTTGTTCGTCGTCACGGCGAACTGGACACCCAGAGCTGACCACTTCCGAATGAGGGGGTCTGCGTGGGGGGTCGGGAAGGCGCCGGGGACAGCCACGAGTTCCTGCCGGGTGAGCCACTCCTCCAACTCCGTGAGCAGGTCGCTGTTCGGATGACGTCGGCTGATGCCCGTCAGCATGGCATGCGGGTCTTTAAGCAAACGTTCCTTCATAGTCAACAGTTCAGGCTGGCCGGCTCGCTCGACTGTGGTGACCAGTCCGTGAGCCACTCTGGGGGCGGGATGCCCTGCGAACAACCGGCACATCGGACCGTCGAGATCCCATAAGACGTAACGGACCGGTGCGATCAATTTGCGGAGATCCTCAGCCGAGGCTATCTCCGGTTCAATCCAGGTCGTATCAGGGGTCACTAGGAGAGTGTCAGGTCCGCGGCGAAGGTTTCCCAGAGCGCGTCGACCGTACTGCCGACTTGGTTGGATGCCACGGCGGTCTCATGGTGTGCAGGCTGACTGCGTCACCGGGGTTGTCACGTCTGTCACCGGCCGACTTCCACGAACGCCCACGCATCGACCCGTTGTCGCCGTTGGCGGGACTACGCCGGCCGACGTCGGTAGAGAAGAACACCACCGGAACGGTGCCGTCGTCATCGAGGTGAGCCGACAACGACAGAACCTGCTCAGCCAGGTGCTGCATGGTCCGCGCTGCGACAGCATTCTCGCCGTTCCGGCACCCGCAGCTCCACGGGGGCCCGCACACCGATGGACTCCTCCAGCGTGGCAATCTCATCCTCTGTTCGGTGGCCGGGGCCGCCGTGAGGAAGGTATGCCCTCCCTAGTCCGAGACCGGGTACAAGGTCCTCGCGCGCGTGACAGCAGCCTTCCAGCACATCGCCAGTACCCACCCGGTCGCACGCCCAGCCCTTCCTCTGACCCGACCCCATCGACCTCACATCATGGTGCGTACGCAGCACATGTATCGCGGCGCTGCCGCAGAGAACAGCGCCGCGATACGCAGACGCCGGTAGCAACGCCCGTGCAGCCGCCAGGCCGCACGGCGGGAGGGCAGAGCTCTTCGCGAATCGTGGTCCAAGAACTGGCCAGCAGCCGGAGCGACTCACCCGCTGCTCGAAGCCAGTTGGTACTGCAGCACTGCTGGGGGCGTGTCGGGTGTTCGGTCGCTTCAGTCGCTCGGCCCGCTGGCCTGTGCGTGGGGCAGCGACTGAAGAGCCAGCGACCGGGGAACAGCTCGGTCGCTGGCTGGTAGACGAGAAAAACCCCAGGTCAGAGAAGGTGACGGGGCATTTTGAGCGACTGAAGCGACTTGAGTTGCCTATATATGAGGTCATCTAAGTGTTCTCGTGTGCGTCATAGACAGCAAGCTTCAGTCGCTTCAGTCGCTAATTCTGGCTTGAAGGGCCTGTGACCTGCGGCTTTTGACACGCTGGAAGCGCAGCGACTGAAAGGTGTTCGGTCGCTCTGCGGCAGGCCCGGTCGCTGGCCTCGTTCTGCGGCGGGTGTTGCCGACAGGGGAGGCCCTCGTTGTTTCGCATGTGCTCCACAACCTCACAGGTCTGGTTCGCTAGTCTGTGTCCGTCGTTGAGTCGCTTCGGTCGCTAGTAGGGGGTGCATGTGCCTGCTGAGCTGCGGTTTCCTCACGGCGACTCACGAACAGCCGCCCCCGATGCCTTGGTAGCCGCCCGGTCGCTGGCCATTGCGGGATGGTGCGCACGCCGTGGCTGGCCAGTCCACCCCCTCGCTGCGGGCCGTAAGACACCGGCCGCGAACTGCGGCGAGTGCCGTGAGCACACGCACTCTCCGGCACAGTGCCCCTGTCTGCCCGCGGGGCGGTGGTGCCACGGCTTTCACGCTGCGACCCTCGACCAGCAGCGGATCACCCGGTGGTGGGGTGCCGACCCCGACCTCGGTGTCGGTGTGGCCTGCGGCCCGGCGGGCCTGGTGGTCATCGACATCGACGCCCACTCCGCCGCGCCTCCCAGCCGGCACCGGATCCTGCCGGGCATCACGATCGGCGACCACATCGACCTGGCCGGTCTGGCCAACGGCTTCCACACCCTCGCCGTCCTGGCTGCTCTGCGCGGCCGGCCGAACCCCGCCGACGACACCGCGACCCTGCGCGTGCGTACCCCTTCCGGCGGGCTGCACGTGTGGTACCGGAGCACCGACAACCGCCGCTGGCAGTGCTCTTCAGGCTCCAGCCAGGGCCGAGCCCTGGCCTGGCAGGTCGACGTCCGCGCACACGGCGGATACATCATCGCCCCCGGCACCACCACCCGCCACGGCACCTACACCCCCCTTGGCGATGCCCGGGAACCCACCCCGCTACCGGCCTGGCTCGCGCAGGAACTCGAACGCACCGGTCACCTGCCCGCCCCCACCGTCCCCGCCCCCCGCCCGGTCCCGCCCCGCGCGCAGCAGGCCGTCCTTGCCGCGGGCGGCGGTCGCGCCCGCCTCTCCCACGTCCTGGCCGCGATCCTGGCCCCGGTCCAGGAGTGCGGGCGTGCCTCGGAGGGCACCGGTTTCTCCGACGCCCTCAACCGGGCCGCCTACACCCTCGGTGGCCTCGTGGCCGCCGGCCGCCTCCTCCAGGACGAAGCCGAGCAGGCCCTGCGCGAGACCGCGACCGCGGTGCGTCCCGGCCAGGAACGCCGCGCCGAGCAGATCATCCGCAGCGGCATGACCGAAGGCCTCAAGCGCCCCCTGCACGCCACGTCAGGGAGGCGCCAGTGACCTCGCCCAACCGCGACACACTCTTCGACTTCAACCCCGATGCCGTCGCCGCCCAGATCCTCGCCCAGGGCCCTCTCCCCGTGCCCGCGCAGACGGCGACCGACCGGCCCGCCGCCGAGGCAACCCCGGCCGGCCTGGTACCCGACACCCTGACCGACCGCGGCAACGCCAAGCTCTTCGTCAAGCTCTACGCCAACGACTACCGCCACGTCCCCAAGATCGGCTGGTACCGGTGGGACACCACCCGCTGGCAGATCGACGAAGACGACTCCATCCTGTGGGCCGCCGGTGACCTCGCCGAGAACATCGCCACCCACGACCCCCGCGGCCTGTTCACCACCACCGCCCTGCACAAACACCGCACCCGCGCCCTGTCCACCACCGGCATGAACGCCATGCTCTCCCAGGCCAAGTCGGCACCCGGCATGGTCCTCAAACCCGACCGCCTGGACGCCGACCCCTACGCGCTGTGCACCCCGCAGGGCGTCGTCGACCTGCGCACCGGCCTGATGACGCCCCCTGACCCGAACAAGGACTTCCACTCCCGCTCCACCACCGTCGCCCCCCAGCAGATGCCCACCCCCCGCTGGATGCGCTTTTTGACCGACACCTTCGGCGACGACACCGAAGGCCTCGAAATGATCGACTACCTGCACCTGTTGCTCGGGTACTCGATCACCGGCGACGTCGGAGCCCAGGTCCTGCCCTTCCTGTGGGGAGCAGGCAAGAACGGCAAGTCCGTCTTGCTGGACGCTTTCATGAAACTGCTCGGCGACTACGCCGACGCCGCCCCGCCCGGCTTCCTGATGGCCAAGCCCTTCGAAGGCCACCCCACCGACCTCGCCGAGCTCCACGGCAGGCGCGTGTACGTCTGCTCGGAGATCAAGCCCGGCGACAAGTTCGACGAAGCCCGCGTCAAACACCTCACCGGCGGCGACCGCATCAAAGCCCGCCGCATGCGTCAGGACCCCTTCAGCTTCGACCCCACCCACAAACTCTGGCTCCTGGGCAACCACAAACCCGAAGTCGGCACCGGAGGCTTCGCGTTCTGGCGTCGCATGCGCCTGATCCCCTTCGAACGCGTCGTCTCCGACGACCGCAAGATCGACAACCTGGCCGACCTCCTCGTCATGGAGGAAGGCCCCGGCATCCTCGCCTGGCTCATCGACGGCGCCCGCCGTTACCTCGCCGGCGACCGCGACCTCACCGGACCCGAACGCGTCCGCATCGCCACCACCGCCTACGCCGTCACCGAAGACCACACCGGCCGCTTCTACGAGGAATGCTGCCGCCAGGGCCCCGACCTCAGAGCCGAGCAGACCACGCTCTACAGCGCCTACAAGACCTGGTGCCACAATGAAGGAACGCAAGTCATCTCCTCACGAGCCTTCGCCGCCCGCACCCGCGAACTGGTCGGACTGGCCTCACCGAAGGAGATGAAGGTGTCCAACCAGCGCAAGTACTACCCGGGCATCGGACTGCTCACCGACGAGGAGAGGGAAGCAGGCCTATGAGTTCCCTGATCGACGCGGACGAGATCAGCCACGAGAGCGAACTCGTCTGGCTGGAAGACATCGACACCCTCGAGTACGTCCGCCAGAGCCTGGACCGCCTGCCCACCCGTAAAGGCCGCCCCGCCTACCACCGCGACGGCCGCATGGTCGGCTACGCCATCCTGGGCCCCGACGCCAAAGCCTCCCGCGCCTCCGGCACCTTCCGTCGCCGCGTCTTCTGGCTCCTGCCCCACGACCGCGACACCGAACCCGAAGGCCTGTACGCCAAAAGCGCGCCCGCCGAAGCAGTTGACCCCCGCACCCTCCAACCCCGGGTCAAGGGCTACAAGACCGAACGCTCCGAAGGCGGCCCACCCTCCGTCGCCATGCAGGAACTCGGCATACAACTCCCGCTGTAGGCGCCGCTCCGACTGCGGTGCCTCAGTCGTGCCCAGCTCACGGCGGTCGCCGGCAACCTGCGCGGTGGCTCTTTGGCGTGGTTCAGCAGGGGAGTCGAGGCAGGTCGGGCACCGTCAGAATCGGCGTCCACTCGCCGATCCCGCGCCCGGCGGCCGCGAGCAGTGTGCGATCCGGCCTTGACGGATACCGCCCCCGTCAGCTTGTCCACTGAGCCGCCTGCTCGGCGCGGAAAGCGTCCGCCAGTGCGGCGCACTCCTCGCCCACGCCGCGTACGACGCCCTCCTCGACCACTGCCTTTGTCTTGCAGGAACTGCCCCCAAGTAGATACCGCCCATGCCGTTTTTATGGATCACTCGCTCGATCATGTGGTGGACGGACCCACCTGGGCCGAGGTGGTCGACGGGGAGGGTGCGGGGCTAGAAGTCCGAGGATTACCGGGGTGAGCCGACGATCTCGAGTGCACCCGTCGGTGCCGCCGCGCCGTGAGATATGGTTCACGAGGGGTAACAAACAAACAGCATGACCCGTTCGTCAAAGAGCGAACAGGTCGTTCCAGTCCCAGGAGTGTTCAGTCGATGGCGAGGCAGTTACGCGCCGAGCAGACCCGCGCGACGATCATCACGGCCGCAGCAGAGCTGTTCGACCGCCATGGCTACGAGTCGACCAGCCTGAGCGACATCGTCGAACATGCCCAAGTCACCAAGGGCGCCCTCTACTTCCACTTCGCGGCCAAGGAGGACCTCGCCCACGCCATCATGGAGCTGCAGTCCAAGGCCTCGCACGAGGTGACGAACGATCTGGACGGGCGGGACTACTCCTCGCTCGAGACCCTGATGCGCATCACCTTCGGCATCGCCCGGCTGTCCGTCGAGGGCCCGATCCCGCGGGCCGGGCTCCGCCTCGCCACCGAGGGAGCCGCCGTCCGGCCGCCGCTGAAGCACCCCTTCATGGAATGGCAGGACATCGCCACCCGCAAACTGACCGGTGCGGTGAAGGAGGCCGACGTTCGCCCAGACATAGACGTCGAGGCCGTCGCCAAATCCCTCGTCAGCTTCTTCGTCGGTACCCGCGTGGTGGGCCGCTCCCTCGAACCCGTCGCCCACCAGCCCCGCAGACTGGCCGAGATGTGGCACCTCACGATCCGCGGCCTGGTCCCGGTGACCCGCCGCGCCCGCTATCTGAACCTCGCCGCGCGCCTGGAGCGGGAGATGAGAGTGGCCTGAGGTGCACGACGGAGCCCGTGTCGAGCCCCGTCCGCAGCACGCTTCTTCAGGGGTCTCCCGGCTCTGGCGCAGCCGCACGAGCCGACGGGCGTGCGTGTGATCGCAAAGCGCAGAAGACCGTCGGCGGGGCCGGGCTGCAGAGGGCCGTGCGTACCGCGGCGTCGATCGGCGGTGATCCGACGATCGCGCTCATCCATCCGCATCGGCTCAGTCGGAGATCGCGGCCGTGGCTGTGCGGGATGCTATGGCGGCACCTTGCCGATCTCCCTTCCCGTCGGGTGCGAGAGGCTCCGCGTGACGGCTGCGTGAACGTCGGCGCCGACCTGGGCGGGACAGCTCACCGTGCTCGGTGCCCGCCGCCCGTACCACCGCGGCCGTGACGCCCGCCGGGATGAGTCGTTAGCAGCCCGGTTGACAGACTCCGGGGCCTCTCGTAGCTTGAAATAACTTCAATTGAAGTACTTCGCTGGGAGTTGTTAGAATTGCGCAAGCTCGTGTACTACGTCGGGGCCAGCATCGACGGCTACATCGCAGGCCCCGACGGGCAGTCCGACTTCTTCCCTTTCGGCGGGGAGAAGCAGGACGCGGAGTACTCGGAATGGGTCAATGCGCGGTACCCCGAGACCGTGCCCACGATCATGCGACCGCAGGCCGGTCTGGTGGGTGCCCCCAACCAACGCTTCGACACCGTCGTGATGGGCCTGGGTTCCTATCAACCGGCTCTGAACCAGGGGATTCCGAGCCCGTACAAGCACATGCGTCAGTACGTCGTGTCCAGCTCGCTCGGTCACGCCCCCGATCCCGCCGTCACCGTCATCGGCGATCCACTCGGCCTCGTGCGCTCCCTCAAGAAGGAGAAGGGGAAGGACATCTGGCTGTGCGGCGGTGGCCGGCTGGCCGGTTCCGTGCTGACCGAGCTCGACGAGCTGATCGTCAAGAGCTACCCCGTGGTCGCCGGGGGAGGGACTCCGATGTTCGATGGGCCCTTCGACCCCACGCGGTTCTCCGTGACCACCAGGGAGTCGTTCGCCAACGATGTCACGATCACCTGGCTGAAGGCAGACCGTTAGTGCCGCATCAGGCAACGTTTGCCTCGTTGGGGCCAGACTGGGGTGCCGGTGCCGGTATGCGGGACACCGTTTCGTCGTGACGCGGAAGCCTCACCGCTGCGGCACGGTCGGCCGTATGGCGCCGGAACGGGTGACAGTCCGGCACGTATCGAGGTCCCTGACGGAGCGTTTGGTCCGGTGATTCGTGTTTGGTCCCGGGTCAGGTTCCGCGCCGGTTCAGGGTGGCTTCACCGGTGCGTCTGCGGGCCATGATCGTGAACCCGCGGGCGCCGGACGGGCGTTGGACCGGGTGGACGTCGATGCCGAGGCGGGCCCCGTGGTCGATGGCGGTGGTGCGGTAGCCCGCGTCCACCCAGGCCTTCGTGATGTGAGGGTGGGTCGTGGCGATGCGGGACGGCAGGGTTACGCCGGCTGCGGTGTCGGGCACGCCGGCGACGGTGCTGTCGTTCGCGGCACTGGCGCCGGCTGCGGCGCACGAGGGCGAGCACCGAGGCGGTCCAGGCCGACCGGACGGTGAACTGTCCGGAGTGCGGCGCGAGTTGGACCGTCGGAGTGGACCATCCTGTCTCGGCACGGTACTGCTCTCCCCATCGCCGCAAACGGGCGTGGCACCGGCAGCGGAAACGCGCCGCCCGCCACAGCATCAGGGCGGCGCGTCACATCACAACAGGGCTAACGTCGCCTGATGCGGCACCAGTTACTCCCAAAGGTGGGTGCGGCGAGCCCACTCGTCCGGCTTGTCCCCGAGCCGCCTGCCGGTGGCGATCGGGACGGCGTCCAGGAACTCGGAGGGCAGGTCGAAAGCGTCTGCCAGGGTCATCATGTGCGGTGCCAGGCCAGCGATGACATCGTTGACAAGATACGGGAACGTACGGACGTGGTCGGCGGCCAGATGGCCCTCCGCGAGCAGATCGCCCGTGCGGCCCTCGATCTGACGGAGCAGGAACAGCCGACAGAGGTTCTCCAGGACCGTGCGCGTCGCGTCGCTCTCCGCCCGGGCCGCCGCCTCAATGAAGGCGTCCGCGGCCTGTAGGGCGGCGTAGACCGAGACCATCTCCAGGGCGGGACCGGAGGCCTCGTTCCACCGGCCGAGCGGATCGCCCTTCGGGCCCTGGCGCAGCGCCGTACGGGCACGGGACTGCCAGAGCACCACGAGCTCGGCGAGGAGGTCGCGCAGGAAGGGAAGACTGGTCAGCGACCTGCCGACGGGCGGGACGGGGGGATGAGGACGGTGCTCCACTCCCTGCCCGAAGAGCATCTCGGACCCGGCCTTCACCCAGATGACGAGGTTGTCCCCCTCCGCGGTGATCCCGCCTTCGATGTTCTGGGCCAGCTCGGAGATGCCGTTCACGGGGAAGAGGCCCTGGGCCCCGCAGCGTTCGCGGGCCTCGGTCGTCACGGCCCGGGCCTGCCAGGTGATCCATCCCTTCACGATGGCAACGAGCCGCTCGACGTCCGCCCGGTCCTGCGGGGCGTGGTGCATCCAGCGGGACACCGTCGTGCGGTGGAGGAAGGTCATCGCGTACGCCGTGGCGAGGCCGTGGAGCAGGCGGCCGTGGTGGCTGCGGTGCGCTGCCAGTGGCACCCGCTCACCGAGCTTCGGGCCGGCGATGAAGCGTGAGTGGGCGTGACGTACGGCGATGGCCAGGGCCGCACGGGACATACCGAGTGTTCCTGCACTCATGCAGAGCTTCCCGGCGGTGACGCGACCGATCGAGCGCAGGAAACGTTTGCGAGCGCTGCCGACCTCACTATCGAGGCGGCCTTCGTCGTCGAGGCGGCCGTGTGCTGACTCCAGTAGGGCCTCTCGGGGGAGTCGTACGTGCTCGAAGGCGGTGAGACAGTGGTCCACGGGCGTGCCGGTACGGTCCGGGAGCCTGCGAACGTGAATCCCGGGGAGATGGCCGTCCCGGTCGCTCAGCTGAGTAAGGAAAAGGAAGACTCCCTGGTCCTCGCCGTCGATCACGAGACGGGCGGCGACGACGGCGCTCTTGGGTCCGCCGGCCAGGCTGGTGTTCGGCATGAACTTCTGGGCGCCGGGGGTCGGCGTGTGCAGAATGAAGCCACCGGTCTCGGGGTCGAGCACGGCGGTGGTCTGCAGGGCCGGAGCGTCGTTGCCGTGGTCTAGTTCCGTACAGAGAAACGTTCCTGCCTGCCGCATCGAGGTGAACTCGGAGAGGTCCCGCCCGTCAATGCCGTTCTGGTGGTCGAGCAGACTGCCCAGGAACAGGTTGTAGTGGATGCTGGCGAGGGTGCACACGCCCCCGTCCGCCACGCCGACCCACTCGTGCAGCGCGGCAAGTGACCGCGCGTCCCCCGCCAGGGCCAGCGGGGAGCCGACCAGGGAGTTGACCAGCCGTAGGCGCTCGTAGGAGAGGGCTGTGCGCTCGCCGGTGGACAGGTCGGGGCGGTGACGGAACTCCTTCGCGGCGAGCAGGTGCCGCCATGTCCCGTGGACGCGCTCCTTGTCCTCCTCGTCGAAGAGCAGGTGCGCCAGTTCCCGGCGGGAGGATGTGTCGCCCTCTGCCGGTCTGATGCTGGTGCGGCGTCCCCCGCGCCGCTGCTCGGGTATGTGCACCGGCCCCGCCGCCTGGGCGGGACTCTCGTCATGGAACGTCAGCATGGCCATGGTCAGGGACCTCTCTGAGCGCCGTCGGCGATTGACGAGGACCATAAAATACGTACCAGACGGTTTAATCAAGCAGAACACAGATGTGAGGATCCCTTGAAAAACCGGCTGGCGGGTTTTATCTTGATGGCCACCGCAGCGCTCAGTGTCGGAGGAATGTCCGGAAATGATGCTTTGGGGACGAGGGATTCGGTCCTTCGGTGGCGTGGAGTCCACCGGCGTACCCTGCGTAAAATCAAAACCGGATGGTTTCTTTCTTGGGAGGTTGACTGTGGTTCGGCAAGAACGGGCTGTGCGGACGCGTCAGGCAGTACTGGTCGCGGCAGCGGAGATCTTTGATCAGGTCGGGTACGACGCGGCCTCGATCTCCGACATCCTCGCCCGGTCCGGCGTGACCAAGGGGGCCCTCTACTTTCACTTCCCGTCCAAGAAGGACCTGGCACAGGGAGTCCTGGACGCCCAGGTCGACGCTCTGCCGGCGGTCCCCGTCCAGGAACTGAAGCTGCAACAGTCCCTGGACGAGGCGCTGCTGCTGGCGCACCTCCTCCGGAAAGAGACGGGCGACCCGATCGTTCGGGGCAGCGTGCGACTGACCGTGGAGCAGGGGTCGAGCAAGGACGGGCTGGACCGGCGCGTGCCGATGCGACGGTGGATCGAGCACACCCAGGGCCTCTTCGAAGAGGCCAAGCAGGCTGGGGAGATCCTGCCGCACATCGACGTGGAGGCCGTCGCGAAGCTGGCCGTGGGTGCATTCACCGGCATCCAGGTGCTGTCGAACATCATGATGGACCGCGCGGACATGCCTGAGCGGGTCATCGACCTCTACCGGAACCTCATGGCGGCCATTGCGGCACCCGCCGTGCTCGCGCGCCTGCAGTTCGACGTCGGACGAGGCGCCGAGGTGTTCGAGGAAAGCGTACGACTGCGAGAAAACGCCGAGCTCGCCTCACCCTGAGCTCGACCGCGCGATCCGCGTCACGGGAACCACGGACGTCGAGGACAAGACGACGTCCGTGTGACCGGATCGCGCACACACCACACCAACACAAACGGGGATGGCACGATGGAAGCACCTGTCTGCCCATACGCACTCGACGTCCTGGGACGTGACCTCGCGGGCGAGGCCGCCATGTTGCAGGCACAGGGGGCCGCGGTGGAAGTGGAACTGCCCGGCAAGGTCCTCGCCTGGGCTGTCACACGGCAGCGGTACATCAAGCAGCTTCTCACCGACCCGCGGGTCTCCAAGGACGCCCGCAAGCACTGGCCGGCCTTCCGCGAGGGTCGCATAACCGACGAGTGGCCGCTCTACCCGTGGGTGGCGAACGAGAACATGCTCTTCGCCTACGGCGAGGACCACTCCCGTCTCCGCCGCCTGCTCTCGGGAGCGTTCACCGTCCGCCGCACGGAGGCGCTCCGGCCGCGGGTCGAGGCGATCGTCGCGGAACTGCTCGACGGCCTGGAGCTGCTGCCCGGCGACGAGCCGACCGATCTGCGGGCGGTGTTCGCCAAGATCCTGCCCATGAAGGTGATATGCGAACTGTTCGGGGTGTCGGAGGCCGACACGAGCCCGCTGTGCACAGCCCTGGACACCGTCTTCAACACCACCGTCAGTGGTGAGGAGATGGCCATGGCGCAGCTGCGGGTCTTCGAGTTGCTGGGCGCGCTCGTCGAGGAGAAGCGCTCCGCGCCCGGTAACGACCTGACGTCCGCCCTGATCGAGATCCGCGACAACGGCGAGGGACTCCGGGAGCAGGAACTGCTCGGGACCCTGTACCTCATGATCGCGGCAGGCCAGGAGACGACCCGCACGCTGATCGTCAACGCCCTCGCCGCTCTGCTGACCCGCCCCGACCAGCTGGAGCACGTCCGGGCGGGCCGGGCCGACTTCAACGACGTCATCGCCGAGACCATGCGGACCCGTAACCCGGCGGCCTTCTCGCCCATGCGGTTCGCCGTGGAGGACATCGACCTGGACGGCGTGTCGATCAAGAAGGGCGACCCCATCCTGGTGTCCTTCGCCGCCGCCGGGATCGATGTGGAACAACACGGCCCCGACGCCGCCGACTTCGACCTGATGCGTCCCGGACGCCGTGAAAGCCTCGGCTTCGGGCACGGTGTCCACCACTGTGCCGGGGCCCCGCTGGCCCGGCTGGAGGCGTCCGTCGCCCTGGCCCGGATCCTGGAGCGCTTCCCGCGGATGACGATGGCGCTGCCCGTGGAGGGGCTCGGTCCGATGGGATCCTTCATCGTCAACGGGTACAGCTCGCTGCCCGTGTTCCTGAGACCGGCGACCGACTGACCGCGATCCCGGTGATCCGTCTGCGGTGACCCGCCGCAGCGCGGAGGCGGGACGGGCCGGGCGCGCTCTGTGAAGCCCCGGCCGCGATCGTCCCGCCTCCGCACGACGGCTTGCTCCGCCCGCCCGGCCCGCCGATCCGTACTGCACCAGGACTCCAGCACGACTCCGGCCGCACCTGCCGAGATACGGAGGAGTTCCGACAACAGAACGGGGAGACGATCATGCCGGCCATGCCCGACACGCACAGCTCGTACTTCAGCACTTTCCGCCCGGCTCCGGACGCACCCGTCCGCCTCATCTGCCTGCCCCACGCGGGCGGTTCGGCCAGCTTCTACTTTCCGATGGCCCGCGCCCTGGCTCCCGGCGTGGAAGTCATGGCCGTGCAGTACCCCGGGCGTCAGGAACGTCGCGGCGAACCGTTCGTCCCGGACGTCGCCACGCTTGCCGACCAGATCGCCGAGGCCCTCCGGCCGTTGACCGATCGCCCCTACGCGCTGTTCGGGCACAGCATGGGCTCCATCGTTGGTTTCGAGGTGGCGCGCCGTCTCGAAACCATGGGCAACGGTCCTGCGGAGCTCTTCGCCTCCGGTGGCCGCGCCCCCTGCGCCGAACGCCGGGGAGAACTCTGGCACCGAACGCCCGACGACGAGTTCGTCAGGCGGGTCAAGTCCATGGGCGGAGCCGGTACCGAGCTGCTCGACGACCCGGACATGCGGGACATGCTGCTGCCCGCCCTGCGCAACGACTACCGGGCGATCGAGACCTACGAATACCAGCCGCAGGCCGCCCTGTCCTGCCCCGTGACCGTGTTCACCGGGGACGCCGACCCACGGGTCAGCCTCGGGCAGGCACGCGCCTGGGCCAGCCACACGGGCGGCGCCTTCACCTTCGAGGTCCTGCCCGGCGGCCACTTCTTCCTCGTCGACAACCAGAGCGCGGTGCTGCGCACGGTCGTCAACCACCTGAACAAGATCCCCGCCCCCTGCTGAGTTGCGAGTTGTAGCGCCGGCCCACCGTGGTTCCAGCCGCCGTCGAGCCGGCGCGCCCACACTGTTCCGAGCCGATGCGCGCCGGGATCCACCTCGGGCGGACGAAGGGACTGATCCACACCGCCATGACCGTTGGAGCGGAGACCTTCGCGGAGCACATCACCCGCCGCCCCGCGGCCACGGGCGACACCGCCGAGGCCACGCGCCGTGGGGCGCAGCTCGACGCGCTGCTCGGTGATCCCCACGCCCCCGCGAACCCGCACGGCCTGACGAACCTGCTCGCCGCCGATGCCCGGCACCGACCGCCGGGGGAGACCGAATGGCTCCTCGCGCGGGCCGGGCTCGGCGCCGAGTTCGTACCCGTCGCACACGGCGGCCGACTGACCCGCGTGGATCTGCTGGACCGTGTGTTGCGCCCGGTGTCCCGCCGGGACGTCACCCTCGGCTACAGATCCGGCCTCGGCTCCCTGCTCGCCGCTTGCGCGGTCTGGACCTCCGGCACCGAGCAGCAGCGCGCCTCCACGGCCGCACTGCTGCTCGGCGGGGGCCGCATCGCGGGCGCACCCCAGAACGGCCCCGCCCGCGGCGAGATCGTGGCCCGCCCCACCACAGGGGGCTTCCGGCTCGACGGCCGCGGGGAAGGGATCATCGACGGGAACCGTGCCGATGCCTATGTCGTCCACGCCCGCACCGGCCCGGCCGGGACCCCGCACAGCGACTCCGTCCTGCTGCTCCGGGCCGGCCGCCCCGGGCTGCGGATCCTGCCCGGCCCTTTGGCCACCGGCCTGCGCGGCGCCCCCTGCCGCGCAGTCGAACTGACTGACTGCGCGGCACCGGACCGGGCGCTGATCGGCGGGGTGGGAGAGGGCGTGGCGCTCGGGCTGCGGAGCCGTCAGGTGGGTGACTGCCTCGTGCCCGGCCTGCTCGTGACGGCCTCGGGCACCGCCCTGCACTCCGCGGTCCGGGCGTCCTGCGAGGGACGGTCCGACGGGATCGCCCACCGCTGGCAGGGCCCTCTCGCCGGTGTCTTCGCCGACCTCCTCGCCTGCGACAGCCTGGCGACGGTGGCGATGCGCGCGCTGAGCCTGCTGCCCGACCGCGCCCAGGTGCCGGCCGCCGCGGCACGCTACCTCGTGCCGGGTGTGCTGCGTGAAAACCTGGAACAGCTCACCTCCGTGCTCGGTGCGCGCGGCCATGAGCGCGACAGCGCGCGGTACGGGATGCTCGGCAGGCTGATGCGCGACCTTCCGGCCGTCGCGCCCGCAACGAGTGCCGCCGACTGCCAGTCCGTCATCGCACCCCAGCTGCGGGAGCTCGCGGAGCGATCCTGGTTCGCCGAGGACATGCCGCCGCCTGGCCTGTTCCGGCTGTGCGCCGAACTACCCGCCTTCGACCACCGGTTGCTCACCGCCGTGAACAGGGGGGACTTCCTGGCGTCCACGCTTCTCGCCTCCGCCGCCCGGGTCGCCTCCGTCCGGGGCATCGGCGGTCAGATCGGCGTCCTCTCCGATCTGGCCGGTCTGTGCGTCGGTGAGCTGCGCGAACTGCGCGAGCGGCTCCTGGAGATGCCCGCGCCCGGTGCGGGGGAGTACCCCGTCGCCGCGTGGTGCGCCCTGACCGACCGGTACGCCCTGGTGGCCGCCGCCGCGGCTGTGCTCGGCGTCTGGGAGAGCCAGGACGGCAGCGACCCGTTCCTCGCCGCGCCCGCCTGGGCCGTGCTCGCGCTGATCCGCATCGTCGGACGGTTGGGTCTGCGGGCGCCCGAGCCACCGGCCGACGTGCTGGAGACGGTGCGGAACGAACTGGTCCGCCGCCAGCGCGGACACATCAGTTTCGACCTCCACGCCGCGGTGGCGACATGGTGATCCGGCAGCCGGAGCGGGGCGCAGAGCCAGCCGTCGGCGCCGCGCCCCTCACTCCTCCGATACGGCTCCGGGGACCACGTGGCCCCTGGCACGACGTCCGAGACGCGATGGAGCGCTCGGGCAACGTCACCGTGCTGACGACCTGGAGGGAGTGGCTGAGCACCGCGCTCACCCAACCCTCGCTGAAGCCGCTGCTCGGCCGGGACTGGCAGCGTTTCCAGCAGACGGCGACGCCGGTCGTCCGCTACCGGTTCGCCGCTTCCCGGCTCGCCCTCAAGTACACCGCGGCAGCAGTCCTGGGCACCGGGCCCGCCGAGCTCGACCTGTCCTACGCGCTCGACGGCCGTCCGTACCTGCGGGGACTCGGCACGCTGGAGGTCAGCCTCTCCCACGCGGAGGACCTGATCGCGGTGAGCCTGTGCCGCAGCGGCAGGATCGGGGTCGACACCGAGTCCACGACAGCGGGCGTCGACGCGGAGGCGCTGCGCGGTCACGCCTGCACGGCGCCCGAGCGCGAGCTGCTCGACCGGCTTCCCGAGGGGGAACGGGACGCCGAGCTGTTACGGCTGTGGACGCTGAAGGAGGCCTACACCAAGGCCCTCGGACAGGGGCTCAGGTTCGGGTTCACCGAGTTCGGCTTCGCACCGCACGCGGCGAGCGCGGGCGGCCTGCTTCGCACCCCCGACGGCACACCGGTGGACAGTCCCGAGTGGACGTTCGCCACCTGGCCGGAGCTCGGGGGACGCTACCTGGTCAGCGTGGCCTGCCAGAACCTCACGCCCGCCGTCCCTGCCGACCTCGCAGCCGCCTCCCTGCTCGCCCCGTCCGTCGTCGGCGCCCTCACCGAGGAGCTGGCCCGTGACCGGTCACCCAGAGGCGGCGAAGACCTCGTGGAACGCCGCTCGGCGGACCGCGCCCGCGTGGCCGTATCCGACGGACCACGCTCTCACCGAACCCGAAACCTTGGAGTGTCATGTCCCGACGTCTGTTCACCTCGGAGTCCGTGACCGAGGGGCATCCCGACAAGATCGCCGACCGGATCAGCGACACGATCCTCGACGCCCTCCTCGACCAGGACCCCACGTCCCGCGTCGCCATCGAGACCCTGATCACCACCGGTCAGGTCCATGTCGCCGGCGAGGTCACCACCACGGCGTACGCGCCGATAGCCGAGCTGGTGCGCGGCGCCATCCTCGACATCGGCTACGACTCCTCCGTGAAGGGCTTCGACGGTGCCTCCTGCGGAGTGTCGGTGTCCATCGGCGCGCAGTCGCCGGACATCGCGCAGGGCGTCGCGGCCGCCTACGAGTCCCGCGTCGAGGGCGCGGGCGACGAGCTGGACACGCAGGGTGCCGGTGACCAGGGCCTGATGTTCGGCTACGCGTGCGACGACACGGCCGAGCTGATGCCCCTGCCGATCGCGCTGGCGCACCGCCTCTCGCACCGCCTGACCGAGGTCCGCAAGAACGGCACCGTGCCCTACCTGCGCCCCGACGGAAAGACCCAGGTCACCATCGAATACGCCGGGGACCGCCCGGTTCGTCTCGACACCGTCGTCGTCTCCTCGCAGCACGCCGCCGACATTTCCCTGGAGGGCCTGCTCGCCCCCGACATCCGCGAGCACGTCGTCGAGTACGTCCTCAAGGAACTCGCCGAGCAGGGCGCGAGCCTGGAGACCGACGGCCACCGCCTCCTGGTCAACCCCACCGGGCGCTTCGAGATCGGCGGTCCGATGGGCGACGCCGGACTCACCGGCCGCAAGATCATCATTGACACGTACGGCGGCATGGCCCGCCACGGCGGCGGCGCCTTCTCCGGCAAGGACCCGTCCAAGGTCGACCGGTCGGCCGCCTACGCCATGCGCTGGGTCGCGAAGAACGTCGTCGCCGCCGGTCTCGCCCGCCGCTGCGAGGTCCAGGTCGCCTACGCGATCGGCAAGGCCGAGCCCGTCGGACTCTTCGTCGAGACCTTCGGCACGGGCATCCTGCCCGACGAGCGGATCCAGGAAGCCGTCACCGAAGTCTTCGACCTGCGCCCAGCCGCGATCATCCGCGACCTGGACCTCAAGCGGCCGATCTACGCCCAGACCGCGGCGTACGGCCACTTCGGCCGCGAGCTCCCCGACTTCACCTGGGAGCGCACCGACCGCGTGGGGCAGCTGAAGGCCGCGACGGGCCGTTGACCGACCGCGCCGTGCCACCCGGGCCCCCGCGCCCGGGTGGCACGGCTGCCCCCTCATGAGGAGGACCCGCACATGGCCCACCACCGGCGGATGAGGCTCTACTGTTTCGCGCACGCGGGAGCGGGGACCTCCTCGTTCCACGGCTGGGACGGCATCCTCGGACCGGACGTCGAGGTCGTCCCCCTCGCCCTGCCCGGCCGGGGCGAGAGGAGGGGCGAACCGCGGATCACGGACCGCGAGGCACTGCTCGCCGATCTCAGCAAGCGGTTCACCGACGCTCCTCCGGGGCCCTTCGCGCTGTACGGGCACAGCCTCGGCGCGATGATCGCCCACACGGTGACCTGCGCACTGCACGAGGCGGGACTGCCCGGGCCCTCGCTGCTGGCCGTCGGGGCCTGCCCGCCGCCCGCCACCAGGACCCCGCTCTCCGGCGCCCACCACGCCACGGACGCCGAACTGGTCCGGCTCCTCGGCGTCATGGGCGCCGTCCCGGAGGGCGCCCGGCCGGGCGGCTTCTGGTACCGGACCGCGCTCCCGGTGCTCCGCGACGACCTCGCCCTCGCCGACTCGCTGCGCGCCGCCGCCCGGCGACCGCTCGCGCCAGGACCACTGCCTGTACCCCTGCTCGTGGTGACCGGCGAGGACGACCCCATGGTCGGGCCGGACGCGGCAGCCGGCTGGGACCGGTGGACCGCGGGGCCGGTGACGCGGCGCACCCTGCCCGGCGACCACTACTTCGCGGGGCGCCAGGAGCTGCCCCGGCTGCTCGCCGACGCCTGCCGTGCCGTCGGGCACGCCGCCGCCCGCGAGGGCACACCCCACTGCTGCTCCGTTCCGGCTCTAGCCGCCACCGACAAGGTCTAGGCACCACGGACATCCTCGGAGGGGAACGGGGCTGCATTGGGCGCTCGCACCCGTCCGGCCGGCCGACATCTCCAGGGAGAGGCATGAGCCCGTACACGATCACAGCCGATGAGACGCGCGACGCGACGGATGCGCCGCCCGCGCGGGCCTCGTGGCACCTGACGCTGGCCACCGCGGCCGACGGCAGGGCCCTGAAGGCCGGCGTCGCGGCGCTCGAAGCCCCGCAGAGCGCCCGCCCGGGCCATACGACGGGGCCGGTGTCGAAGGTGGGCATCGGCACACCCGGCGGCGGTCACCGTGCCGCGGTGCTGACCGGCCCGGAGGGGGCAGCCGCGCTCGGTACGGCGCAGCCGGGGACGACGGCACAGCCCGCGGCCTTCATGTTCCCGGGCCTCGGCGACCACCACCTGAACATGGGGCGCGACCTCTACCGCGACTTCTCGGTGTTCCGGGCGGAGGTCGATCGCTGCGCCGAGGCCCTCGCCCCCGAACTGGGCCTGGACATCCGCGAGATCATCTTCTCCGCCGCCCCGGCCGCGCAGAGCGAGGCCGGCCAGGGCATGGACCTGCGCCGCATGCTGGGCCGTGACTCCGGTCCGCAGAGCGCCGACGAGCGCCGGCTGAACGCCACCAAAGTGGCGCAGCCGGCCCTCTTCGTCGTCGAGTACGCGCTGGCTGCGCTCTGGGCGTCGTGGGGTGTCCGCCCCTCGATCATGATCGGCTACAGCCTCGGCGAGTACGTCGCCGCCACGCTCGCCGGTGTCCTCTCGCTCCCCGACGCACTGACCCTGGTCGCCCGTCGCGCGGCGCTGATCGACACGCTCCCCGAGGGCGCCATGCTCGCGGTCACGGCGGACGAGGAGACGGCGCGCGGGCTGCTGGGCGAGAACCTCTCGTTGTCCGCGGTCAACGGACCGGACTTCTGTGTGGTGGCCGGACCGGTCGCGGACGTCGAGGCGCTGGAGCTGACGCTGACGGAGCGGGGTGTCGTCAACCGCCGTGTCCAGACCACGCACGCCTTCCACTCCTCGATGATGGAGCCGATCGCGGACCGCGTCACCGAGCTCGCCCGGACGTTCACGCTGAACGCCCCCCGGATCCCGTACATCTCCAACGTCACCGGGCGGCCTGTCACCGACGAGCAGGCCACCGACCCGGGCTACTGGGCCCGTCACCTGGTCAGCACCGTCCGCTTCGCCGACGGTCTGCGCAGCCTCGGCGAGGGCAACCTGCTCCTGGAGGCGGGTCCCGGCCAGACCCTGAACAGCATGGCGACAGCAGTTCTCGGGGCCGGCGCGGGCCAGGGAATCGCCTCGATGCGGCACCCGCTGGAGCATCACTCCGACACGTCGGTGGTGCTCAGGGCGCTGGGCCGCCTCTGGCTCGCCGGCGCGGAACTCGGTGACGGCTTCCCCCAGGCCACGCTGGACATCGACCCCGCCGCCGGGCAGCCGGAGCAGCAGGACGCGGGCCACGAGCCCACCGAGACCGAGCACGCGCTGCACGCCGTCTGGGCCAGGCTGCTCAAGACCGAGGAGCTTCCCTACGACGTCAGCTTCTTCGAACTGGGCGGCAACTCGCTGCTCGCCGCCCGCATGGTCCTCAGGATCAGCCGTACCTTCGGTGTCGAGCTGTCGCTCCGTCAGGTGTACGAGTGGGCCACCCTTGTCCGGATGTCCGCCGCGATCGACACGCTGCTCGCGGGCGGTGACCCGTCCGAGACCGCCGCGAGCGCGCGCTCCTCGCACACGGGCAGCTCGCTGGCCCGTTTCCGGCTGCCCAACGGCCTGACGATCTCCCACCAGAACGAGGCGGAGACCCGCCACTTCTACGAGGACATCTTCGACCACCGGACCTATGCCAAGAACGGCATCACCCTGCGCGACGGTGCCACCGTCGTGGACGTCGGCGGCAACATCGGCCTGTTCACGCTGTTCTCGCACTACGAGGCCAAGAACGTGCGGGTCTACACCTTCGAGCCGGCGCCGCCGCTGTTCCAGCTGCTGAGCCAGAATGTCGCCGAGCACGGGGTCGACGCGAAGCTGTTCAACATCGGCATCTCCGACACCGAGGCCGAGGCGGCCTTCACCTTCTACCCGCGCAGCTCCGGCATGTCGTCCTTCCACCCGGACGAGGCGGAGGAGAAGCACAACCTGCGCACGATCATCGAGAACCAGCAAAAGGCCGGCGCCGATGCTGAATTGGCCCAGCTCGGCTCGTATGCCGAGGAACTCATGGACGTCCGCTTCGAGGCCATCGAGTTCACCGCCCGGCTGCGTCCGCTGAGCGCGGTGATCCGTGAGCAGGGCATCGAGCGCATCGATCTCATCAAGGTCGATGTGCAGAAGAGCGAGCGCCAGGTCCTCGACGGCATCGCCGACGAGGACTGGCCGAAGATCCAGCAGATGGTGCTGGAGGCGCACGACGCCGACGGCGAGGTGGCTCGCATCGTGCAGCTGCTGGAGAGCCACGGCTTCCAGGTCAAGGCGGAGCAGGACGAGCTCTACGTCGGCACGGACATCCACAACATCTACGCCGTACGCGGCACCGCACTGTAAACGGAGTCGGACCAGCGATGGAATTCAAGACAGTAGGCGTGGTCGGTGCCGGCGTCATGGGCGTCGGTGTCGCGCAGAACCTCGCACAGACCGGTCACCAGGCCGTGCTGGTGGACATCTCCGACGAGGTCCTCGACAACGCGCGGCAGGAGCTGCGCAACAGTCTGCGCGCGTTCGCCCTCTTCAACAGGAACTCGGGGGTCGACCCGGAGGCGGTGTTCGAGAAGATCGAGTTCACCACCGACTACGAGAGGCTCGCCGGAGCCGATTTCGTCGTCGAGAACGTCACCGAGGACTGGAGCATCAAGCAGAAGGTCTACGCGGACCTCGATCGCATCTGCCGTCCCGACGTGACGTTCGCGGTCAACACCTCAGCGATCTCGATCACCCGCGTCGCATCGGTCACGAAGCGACCGCGGCAGATCGTCGGCATGCACTTCATGAACCCCGTGCCGATGAAACCGATGGTCGAGGTGATCCGTGGTCACCACACCACGCCCGAGACCATCGACACAGCCCGCCGCTTCCTCGCCGGGATGGGCAAGGAGTGCATCGTCGTCGAGGACGTCCCGGGCTTCGTCTCCAACCGCGTCCTGATGCTCACCATCAACGAGGCCGCGTTCCTCGTGCAGGACGGCGTGGCCCCCGCCGCCGATGTCGACCGCATCTTCAAGACGTGTTTCGACCACCGGATGGGCCCGCTGGAGACTGCCGACCTCATCGGGCTCGACACCATTCTGAAGTCCGTCGAGGTGCTCTACGAGAGCTTCAACGACAGCAAGTACAGGCCGGCCCCACTGCTCAAGAAGATGGTGGCCGCAGGGCTCCTGGGACGAAAGAGCGGCGAAGGCTTCCACAAGTACCGCTGAATCCCTGGTACTCCACCCCGACGGACCGCAGACAACAGGACGGAAGAGAAATGGCCACGAACAACAAGGAAAAGATCGCGGATTATCTCTCCCGGTTTTTCCCGGTGCACGACCTTAAAGACGAGGACGACATCTTCGAGCTCGGATTCGTCAGCTCGATGTTCGCCATGCAGCTGGTCTCCTTCGTCGAGCATGAATTCGCCATCGAGATCGACAACGACGATCTAGATTTCGACAATTTCCGCTCCGTCAAGGCGCTCGACGAATTCGTCGCGCGCAAGCTGTCCACCGCCGTAGCGCATTAGTACGAGAGAGCGGAGACGTCGTCCCATGAGTAGCGCGCTGACCCCGGCACAGGCGCGGGCGCAGAAGGAGTTCCGCGCCTTCGCCGAACGTCACATCGCTCCGTATGCCGACGAGTACCACCGGGCCCAGCGCACACCGCCGGAGGCCGTCAAGCAGCTCGCCGCCGAGGGCCTGCTCGGCCTCTCGGTCCCCGAGGAGTACGGCGGCGGCGGCTGCGACGCGGTGACGCTCGGGCTGCTGGCCGGGGAGCTCGGCCGCGCCTGCTCCTCGCTGCGCAGCCTGCTGACCGTGCACACGATGGTGGCGCACGCGATCGTCCGCTGGGGCAGCCGCTCCCTCAAGGAGTACTGGCTGCCCCGGCTGGCCCGCGGCGAGAGCATCGGTGCCCTGGCTGTGTCCGAGCCGGACGTCGGCAGCGACGCGGGGAGCGTGACCTCGCGCCTTACTCGGGACGGCGACGACTGGGTGCTTGACGGCCACAAGAAGTGGACGACGTACGGCGAGACCGCCGACGTCTACCTCGTGGTCGGCCGCTCGGAGGAGGGGCCCACGGCCGTGCTTGTCGAGCGCGGCACCGAGGGGCTGCGCACCGAGCTGATCGAAGACCTGATCGGCATCCGGGCGTCGATGACGGCGAACGTGTACTTCGACGGGTGCCGGGTGCCGGGCGGGAACCTGCTCGCCCGGCCCGGCCTCGGCGTCTCCCACGTGGTCGGCGCCGCTCTCGACCTCGGCCGGTACACGGTGGGGTGGGGTTGCGTCGGCATCCTCGACGCCTGCGTGGAGGCGAGTGTCGACTACGCCGCCGAGCGGCACCAGTTCGGCTCGGCGATCAAGGACCACCAGCTGGTCAGGCGGCTCATCACCAACATGTACACGGACGCGCGCGCCGCGCGGCTCCTGTGTCTGGAGGCCGGCCGGCTGCGAGATCGGCGCGACCCCGGCGCACTGGCCGGGACCTCGACAGCGAAGTACTTCGCGTCGTCGGCGGCCACCCGGGCCGCGGCCGACGCTGTGCAGATCCACGGCGCCAACGGGTGCAGCTCCGACTTCCCCGTCCAGCGCTATCTCGGCGACTCCAGGGTGATGGAGATCATCGAGGGAAGTTCCCAGATCCATCAAGTAGGGCTTGCCGAGTACGCGTTCCAGGAGCGCGCGCTCGAACGCCGCGGTGCGACCGGTGCGAAGAGCGGGAGTGAAGGACGATGACGACCGTCAAGTGTGTGGTGTGGGACCTCGACAACACCGTCTGGGACGGAGTGCTGCTGGAGGACGGGGACGTGAAGCTGCGGCCCGGGGTCGTGGAGGTGATCCGCACCCTGGACGGGCGCGGCATCCTGCACTCCATAGCCAGCCGCAACGACCACGACGCCGCCATGGCCAAACTGGAGGAGTTCGGCATCGCCGAGTACTTCCTCTACCCCCAGATCACCTGGGACAACAAGTCGGACTCCATCCGGGTGATCGCCGAGACGATCAACATCGGGATCGACACGCTGGCCTTCGTGGACGACCAGCCCTTCGAACGCGACGAGGTCTCCTACGCGCACCCGCAGGTGCTGTGCGTCGACGCCCTGGACGCCGAGCGCCTCCCCGATCTGCCCCGGATGCAGCCGCGGTTCGTCACCGAGGACTCCCGTGAGCGCCGGCACCTCTACCGGGCCGACGCCCAGCGCAACCAGGCCGAGGAGTCGCACCAGGGCACCAACGAAGAGTTCCTGGCCTCGCTGGGGATGCGCTTCGTCATCTCCCCGGCCGAGGAGCGTGACCTCCAGCGCGCCGAGGAGCTGACGGTCCGCACCAACCAGCTCAACGCGACCGGGTACACCTACTCGTACGACGAGTTGAACGCATTCCGCCAGTCACCCGACCACGACCTGCTGGTCGCTGGACTGGAGGACACCTACGGCACCTACGGGAAGATCGGCCTCGCGCTCGTGGAGCGGCGGAGCGACGTCTGGACGGTGAAGCTGCTGCTGATGTCCTGCCGCGTGATGTCCCGTGGCGTGGGCTCCGCACTGCTCGTCCACCTCATCCGCCGGGCCGCCGAGGCCGGGGTGCGGCTGCGCGCCGAATTCGTTCCGACCGACCGCAACCGGACGATGTACGTCACGTACAAGTTCGCCGGGTTCCGGGAGCAGGCGAAGAACGGCGAGGTCTCCGTCCTGGAGCACGACGGCGCCCGCGTCCCCCAGTTCCCGCCGTACATGGAGGTCGTGCTCGAGGACTGACCGCCCGCCTGCGCGCCGTCCCGACGGGGCCGACTCTTCCTGGACAGCGTTTTGAGTCGGCCTCCAGGGCCCTGCCCAATACTGGCCGGGCAGCCAACGGGGAGGAAGCAGATGGTGACGCAGACACTGTGCGAAGCGGCCGATTGCCGCCGGAACCAGCAGTCCGGGAAGCTCGAACCACGTGTCGCGGCCCCGGGGCAGCGGCTCTGCACGCACTGCCGGAGCAGGCTGAGGGAAGACCTCACCAGCCTGCCCGGGCTGTACGACAGCTGTGAGGACGCGCTCACACCGACGATCCCGGCCCTCACGGAGCGCGTCACCTCCGGACGTTCCCGGCAGGGCATCAAGCTCAACGAGGCCGCCCTGCAGGCCCGCGCCGACATGCTGCCGGTGCTCGCCTCATGGGCCGGAGTGATCATTTCCGAGCGCGGTGTGGCCGGGCCGCGGCAGCGCGAGGCGCGGCCCCTGACCGCCTTCCTCCGGCTCCACCTCGACTGGCTGGCCGCCCATCCGGCCGCCGCGGAGTGCGCGGGCGAGATCCGCCGGGTCGCCAACATCGCCCGCTCCGCCATCAGGCCGATGCCCGTCGTCCAGCGCGACCTGGGCCCGTGCCCCATGAGCGACTGCACGGAGCACGTGCGGGTGTCCGTGCGCGACGACGCCGGCCCGACGCACACGGTGCGCTGCGTGGCCGGCCACGCCGTGCCGCCCAGCCAGTGGCTGATGCTGAGCGCAACGAGCGCCTGAGCCCGGCTCAGATGCCCCACCCGACCAATCCAGGCGTCCACGGAAGGCAACCATGACCGCAGTCGACAACCCGCGCGCGCGTACGATCCCCACCCAGCTGGCCGCCATGGCCGCCGGCGTACCCGAGGCCACGATCCGCAAGTGGGCCAGCAGGGGCAAGCTCACCCGGTACGGGCGTCCCGGCCGTGCGGAGTACTCCCTGCAGGAACTGACCGCGCTGCTGGAGGCGAAGGCCGCGAGTTCGGCCTGAGCACGTCCGCCCCACGGGACGGACCCCACCACCTGGCGCCGAACGCGCGCCGCCGCCGCTGCTTCCGGAAGACCCGTCTTCCGGAAGCAGCGGCTTTTTCACCAGGTGACCGGTAGCCGGTGGACGCCGTAGATGCCCATGTCGCTGCGGAGCGGAACCTCGGAGGCCGGAATCGCGAGCCGCAGGTCCGGGAACTCGCGCAGGAGGCCGGTGAAGCCGATCCGCATCTCGATCCGGGCGAGCTGCTGACCCAGGCACTGGTGGATGCCGTGACCGAACGCCAGGTGGCCTCCGGCGTTGCGAGTGATGTCCAGGTCCTCGGAGGCGCCGAACTTCTTGGGGTCCCGGTTGGCGGCGGCCATCGACACCGTGACGGTCTCTCCCGCCCTGATCAGGCGGCCGCCGACCTCGACGTCCTCCAGGGCGGCGCGGATCAGCCCGACGTGCATGATGCTGAGGTAGCGCAGCAGCTCCTCGACCGCTCCGTCGACGAGCTCCGGCTTCTCGCGCAGCAGCCGGAACTGGTCCGGGTGGCGCAGCAGCGCGAACGTGCCCAGCGAGAGCATGTTGGCCGTGGTCTCGTGGCCGGCGACCAGCAGCAGCAGAGCGACGCCGATCAGCTCCACGTCGCTCAGGTCACTCTCCGCGGCCAGGCTGGAAAGCAGGTCACCGGTCGGCTCGGCGCGCTTGCGCTGGAGCAGTTCACCCAGGTAGACGTGGAGCGCCCCGAACGCCTGTCCGACCTCCTCGGGGTTCTGGGCGAGTTCGAAGATCGCCGAGGAGTTCTTCTGGAAGAAATCGTGGTCTTCGTAGGGAACGCCGAGCAGCTCACAGATCATCAGGGAGGGGATCGGCAGCGCGAAGTCGGCGACGAGGTCGGCCCCCGGCCCCTTCTCCCGCATCATGGCGAGCTGCTGGTCGGTGATCTCCTGGACCCGGGCCTCCAGCTGCCTCATCCGCCGGACGGTGAACTGGCCGGTGAGCAGCTTGCGGTACCGGGTGTGGTCCGGCGGGTCCATGAAGATGAACCCGCCGGGCATGGCCGCCTGCGGCTCCTGGTCGAGCACCGGCGAGTGCTGCAGCTCACTGCGGGCGCTGAAGCGGGAATCGGTCAGGACCTGCTTGGCGAGCGCGTGCTCGGTGACGAGCCATCCCACCGTGCCGTCGGGATGGGCGAGCGGGCTGACGGGCTCCTGCTCGCGCAGGCGGGTCAGTTCGGCCGGCGGGGTGAAGGGACAGGTACGGGTCAGCGGCAGCGGCTGCGGCGTGCCCGCCGCTTCCGTTCCTTGCGCGTCGATCCGGGCGGCATCGATCGTCATTCCGGTCTCCGATTTCGGGGAGTGGCCGTCGCCGTTATACGGAACGGTGGGAAAACGCCGAGAGGGCCGCCCGGAACGAAACTCGGGCGGCCCTCTCGGCAAGAACACTTTTCACTGGGTTCGGCAATTCGGGCTGGATGTGGACACAGCCCTGCCGTTCGAAAAGTGTGACAGGAGCAGCCGCATCCGGTCAAGCGTCTTGCTCATTCACGCGCCCATGCCAGGGCACCCGCCGGGCAATTCGAGATCGCGTCGAGAACCGCCTCCTCCTCATCTGCCGGAACGCTCGACCGCAGCAGCAGGACCTCCCCCGAATCCTCGCTCTGGTCGAACACGGTTTCCGCGGCCAGGACGCACTGACCCGATCCCACGCAGCGGTCGGGATCGACGGTGATCTGCATCTCGGGTTTCCTCCGTGACATCTGTCGGGTGATTTCCGTATTCAGCGGGCGAGCGCGTCGACCAGGTCGGCATGACCGGGCCCCGTGGCGGCGGCAGGACGCCATCCTGTGCTCCACAGGTGACGCAGGCGCTCCCTGTTCTCCGGGGTGTCCAGCTCCTCCAGCGGCGCGAGCAGGTTCGCGCAGCGCTGGGCCGCCGACCACAGGACGGGATCCCGTTCCCCCGCGTCCATCAGCGTGAACACGTTCACCGGAGGAACGCCGGCGCCCTGGGGGAGTGGCTGTCCAGCGAGAGCGGCCTGCCACAGACGGGTGCGGACGACGTCCGACTGGACCGAGTCGTCGAAGTACGGCCGGACCCAGGCGAGCGCCCCCGCGTTGACCTCCGCAGCGAGGCCGGGCAGGTCGTCCGGCTGCTCGGCGAACGCCGTGGCGAGCCGCACCGCCTGGTGCAGCGCCACGGAGGCACCGCGTCCGAACGCCGGGTCGGTCGTGCACAGCGCGTCGCCGAGGAGGAAATAGCCGGCCGGCGCATCCTCGGTAGGGCGGCGCAGCGTGTTGCGGAGTCCCGCCATGGGCGCCACATCGGTCAGCACCTCGCTGGCCCCCGGGCGCAGCCACGGCTCGAACTCCGCGAAGAGCGCCGCGACCTGGTCGAACCCCTCCGGCTCGCGCAGCGCCTTCAGTTCGTTGTCGTCCGGGAGCCTGCCGATGCCGATCGCGAACGTCCGGTTGTCGTGGTAAAAGAGCCCGGCACCGAAGCCGTCCCCCGCCACCATGGTGGTCACCCCGCGGGTCAGCGGGGGCCGCCGCACCCCGTCGCGCAGCCGGAAGAACCGCGTGTTGTAGACGACACCGCAGTCCACGTCCTGTTCCAGACCGGTGAAGTCGTCGCGGAACGGCGAGCGGCGGCCGGCGGCGTCGATGAGCACGTCCGTGTCGATGGAGCCGTCGCGGACCCGCACGGCGCGGATCCGTCCCTCCCGCACCTCGGCACGTCGCACCGAAGTGCCGTAGCGCATGTCGGCGGCGGGCTCCTTGCAAAGAGCCCGGTGCAGGGCCCACTCGACCACCGGTCGCCGGGCCGCCAGCACGGCGAGCTCGGGGTCCCCGCCGTCCGTTCCGGTCGGCGTCGCGACGCTCACCTCCTCCACACCGTGCGCCAGCAGGTCCTCGTACACGTCCGGGAGGTGGGTGCGCAGGTCCTGCCGGAACAGCCCGAGGAAGGTGTGGAGCTGCCGCGTCTGCGGCGCTCCCGGGCGGTGCCACTCGACGATGTCGGCGAGGTCGGCGGGCGGGGCCTGGTCCCGTTCGAGCACGGTGACCCCGAAGCCTCGGCGTGCCAGCATCAGCGCCACCGACAGGCCGGCGATCCCGCCGCCCATCACCACGATCCGAGCGCGCATGGTCTTCTCCTCATTGATGTTTTGGGGCGGCCCGGTCAGGCGGCGATGTCGCCGAGGACGAGGTTCAGGGCCTGGTCGATCTCCGAGTCGCTCAGCTCGCCGGCCATCCGCAGGACGTCATCTGACTCGGCCGGCCGCGGCGCGGACCCGCGCTGGGCCAGCTCGATCAGCTGAGCCAGCAGCCCGCTCTCGCGCAGCAGCGCCGGATCGACCTTGCCGACGGCCCACTGGGCCGCGGCGAGGGTGTCCTGCGGCGGGCCGTCCGGTTCGGCGTCGCAGAACCGGAGCTTGCGCAGCAGGAACTCTGCGATGGCGCGGGACGTCGGGTAGTCGAACGCCAGCGTGCTGGGCATCTCGGTGCCCGTCTGCACGGCGATCCGGTTCTTCAGCTCGACGGACATCAGTGAGTCCAGGCCGAGTTCCTTCAGTGGCTTGTCCGTGGTGACCGCGTGCATGCCGGGCAGGCCGGCGGCGGCCGCCACCTCACCACGGACGAAGTCGGTGAGCGCCTCGAGGCGGTCCGCGTCGCCCAGTGCGGCGAGCCGCTCCAGGAACTCCGACCCGCCTTCAGCGGCGGGGGCGGCCTGCCGCAGCTTCGGCCGGACCAGGGAGCGCATCAGCGGCGGCAGTTCCTCCTGCCGGCGCAGCGCCTCCAGATCCAGCTTGACCGGGACGAGCTGCGGCTCCGGCCTGCGCAGGGCCTCGTCGAACAGAGCCAGACCCTCCGCGACCTCGAGGGCGCGGGCGCCCCCGCGCCGCATCCGGGCGAGTTCGGCCTCGCCGAGGTGCGCGGTCATTCCCGCGCCGTCCTGGCGCCACAGACCCCACGCGAGGCTGAGACCCGCGAGGCCCCGCTTGCGGCGGTGGGCGGCGAAGGCGTCGAGGAAGGCGTTCGCGGCCGCATAGTTGCTCTGCCCGGGCGAGCCGAACGTGCCGGCCACCGAGGAGAACAGCACGAAGTCCGCCAGGTCCAGGCCTGCGGTCAGCGCGTGCAGGTGGTACGCGCCGTCGACCTTGGGCGCCAGCACCGCAGCCATCCGCCGCTCGTCCTGGTTGCGGGCGATGCCGTCGTCGATCACGGCGGCCAGATGGACCACCGAGGTCAGAGGGTGCGTCGGGTCGACCGCGGCGAGCGCCGCGGCCACATCCTCGCGGCGGCTGACGTCACAGGCGACGAGCCGCACGCTCTGCGCGCCGGCCGCCTCCAGCTCGGCCACCAGGGCGTCCGCGCCGGGAGCCTCGGGGCCGCTGCGCGAGGTCAGGACCAGGTGCCGTACGCCGTGCTCCCGCACCATCCGCTCCGCGACGGCCCGGCCGAGCGCGCCCGTGCCACCGGTGATCAGCGCGGTTCCCTCGGGGTCCGGCGCCCGCGGCACGGTCAGCACCAGCTTGCCGACGTGACGGCCCTGCGCCATGAACCGGAAGGCGCTGGGCGCGTCCCGGAGGTCGTAGGCCTGGAACGGCAGGGGCTCGATCGCCCCCGAGGCCAGCAGGTCCGAGATCTCCCGCAGGATGCCCTGGATGTGGGCGGGTCCGCTGTCCATGAGGTCGAACGCCCGGTAGGACACCCCGGGGTGGGCGGCGGAGACGTCGTCCGCCCGGCGGATGTCGGTCTTGCCCATCTCCAGGAACCGGCCGCCGTCGGACAGCAGCCCCAGCGACGCGTCCACGAACTCCCGGGCCAGCGAGTTCAGTACGACGCCGATGCCCCGCTCGCGCCACACGTCCGCGAACTCCGTGTCGCGGGACGAGGCGATGTGGTCGTCGTCGAGGCCCATCCGGCGCAGCACCGGCCACTTGCCGACGCTCGCCGTGCCGTACACCTCGGCTCCGAAGTGCCGGGCAAGCTGCACGGCCGCCATGCCGACACCGCCGGCCGCCGCGTGCACCAGGACCTTCTCCCCGGCCCGCAGCGCGCCGAGGTCGACCAGACCGTGGTAGGCGGTCAGGAAGGTCAGGGGTACGGTCGCGGCTTCGGCGAACGTCAGGAAGTCCGGGATGCGGGCCATCACCCGGGCGTCGGCCCTCACTTCGGTACCGAAGGAGCCCACAGCGAGGCCCATCACCCGGTCGCCGACCCGCAGATGCGTCACGTCGGCCCCGGCCTCCAGGACCACTCCGGCGCACTCAAGGCCGAACTTCGGCGCGTGGACCATGTCCAGGGCGTTGAGGACGTCACGGAAGTTCAGTCCCGCCGCGCGCACCTCGACGCGTATCTCGCCGGCGCCCAGAGGCTCGACGGACTCCAGCGGTACGACCGCGAAGGCGTCGAGGCGCCCCTTCTCGGGGACGTCCAGCGCCCACGGGCCGGCGTCCGGTCCCGGCACCCGTACGGCGTCGCCTGCACCGGCCCGCACCAGCCGCGGGGCGAGCACCACCTCGCCGCGCAGGACCAGTTCCGGTTCGTCTTCGGCGGCGATCGCCGCGGCCACCAGCTCGGGGCTCTCGGAGTCCGCCGCGATGTCGACCAGCCGCAGGCTCCGCTCCGGGTTCTCGGCACGGACCGAACGGACCAGGCCCCACAGGGGCGCCGCCCCCAGGGCGTCGACCACGTCGTCCGGCCGGGCGGCGACGGCGTCGCCCGTCACCCACACGACCTCGGTGTCCGCCAGCGCCGGATCGGCCAGCAGCCGCTGTACGAGGGCCAGTTCGGTGACGGCGGTGTGGCGGGCCCATGCGGGCACCGGGGCGCCGTCGGTCTCGGACGGCCTGCGGGTACGGTCGACGACGATGCGGCGCGGAGCCTGGCCCGCCGCCAGCAGGGCGTCCAGGTCCGCGCGGGCGGGGGCGCCGAGCGAACGCTCCACGATCCCCCCGGCGCCGAGGACCACGGTCCCGGCCACGGCGGCCAGGGGTGCACTCCCGCCCATCTCCACGGGCTGGAACTCCACCCGGTACAGGTGATCGGAGTCCGCCCGGCCCACTCCTCGGAGCTGCTCGGCGGTGGCCCGCTGCAACTCCAGACCGCGGGCGTGCGCCACAGGGGCGCCGGTCCCGTCGGCCAGCAGCACCGACGCGCTGCCGGGCCCGCCGTCGGCAGACGGTTCCAGCTCGACCCGGACCCGCAGCTCGGTGCTGCCGGTCGCGTACAGCGCCACGTCAGTCCACGCGAACGGAAGGAGCACGGAGTCACCGCCGGTGTCCCCGTCCGGCGCGGAGGTTCCGGCCAGCGCGTGCAGGGCGGCGTCGAACAGGGCCGGGTGCACGCCGAAGCCGGCGACGTCCAGCCCGCCGTCGGGCGGCAGGACGATCCGGCCGTACGCGACGCGGCCACGGCGCGACAGCTCGACGAGGCCCCGGAAGGCCGGGCCGTAGTGCACGCCCTTGTCGGCCATCTCACCGTAGAAACCGCTCAGGTCGACGGGGTCGGTGCCGGGCACCGGCCAGGCACTCAGCTCGGCGTGCAGGGCAGCGCCCTCCGCGCCGCCGTCGGCCAGCGCACCTTCGGCGTGCAGGGTCCAGATCCGCTGGTCCGCGGCCTCCTCCGGCTGACTGTAGATCGCGACCGTGCGTCGGCCCTCGGCCGACGGAACACCGACGCGTACTTGGAGCCGCACCCTGGCGTCGCTGTCGAGGACGAGCGGCCGCGCGAGGGTGAGCTCCGCGACGCGCTCCGAACCCACGGCCTGGGCGGCCGCCCAGGCCAGGTCAAGCAGACCGGTCCCGGGGAGCAGGACCGCGCCGAAGACCGCGTGGTCCACCAGCCAGGGGTGCTCGGACGGGGACAGGACGCCCGACAGCAGGTGCCCGTCGTCGCCGGCGAGCGTCGCCGTCGCGGTCAGCCAGGGGTGACCGCCCGGCAGCAGACCGGAACCACGCACGTCTCCGGAGGACCTGGATTCCTTCCAATACCGCTCGTGCTGGAAAGCGTAGGTGGGCAGTCCCTCCGAGCACCCGGGGGAGGCGGGCAGGACACGGTGCCAGTCCACGGGGTGACCGGCGGTGTGCAGCCGGGCCAGTCCGGTGAGGAGGACGACGGCCTCGCCGGCACCGCCCGCACCCGTGGCGTTCTTGCGCATGCTCGGCGTGAAGTGCGCCGTCGCCAGGGTCTGTCCGCCCATGTGGGTGAGCGCCGGGGCCGGCCCGCACTCCAGGAAGCGGCGGACACCGTGCTCGTCGAACGTGGCAAGAGCGTCGGTGAACCGGACGGCCTGACGGACCTGGCGCACCCAGTGATGCGGGTTCCGGACGCCCTGGCCGGGCGCCGTGTCCGCGGTGTGCCATTCGCCGGTGACGGTGTCGACGAGGGCAATCGCCGGGGCGTCGTAGCTGAGCCCCTCTGCGATACCGGCGTAGGCATCGAGCATGGCGTCCATGTGGGAGCTGTGGAACGCGTGGGAGACGGTCAGCCGGTGCGTGCGCCGTCCCAGCTCTGAGAAGTGCCGGGCCAGCGTCGCCAACGGCTCGGCGTCGCCGCTGACGACGGTCTGGGTAGCGGTGTTGAGCGCGGCGACCGACATCCCCTCCCGCTCACCGATGGCCTTGAGGACCTCGGCCTCGGTGGCCTCGACGGAGATCATCGCGCCGTCCGACCGGCAGGCCTGCATCAGGCGGCCACGGGCGACGACGAGCCGGGCGGCGTCGTCCAGGGAGAGCACCCCTGCGACGTGGGCCGCGGCGAGCTCGCCAACTGAGTGGCCGGCGACCGCGGTGGCGGTGACGCCCCACGACTCCCAGAGCCGGTAGAGGGCGACCTCAAGAGCGAAGAGCGCGGGCTGGGTGAACTCCGTCGCATCGATCCGCGCGTCGTCGCCCTCGGTGGTGAGGACGAGGTCGGCGAGGGAGGTGCCGAGGTGCGGGTCGATGGCGGCGCAGAGGGCGTCGAAGGCAGTGCGGTAGGCGCCGAAGGTGTCGTAGAGCTGTCGGCCCATGCCGCGGTACTGGCTGCCCTGCCCTGTGAACAGGACGCCGAGCCCACCGTCGGTACCGGGGGCGACCTGCCCGCGTACGAGCAGGGGGTGCGATGCCCCCTCGGCCAGCGCCCGCAGGCCGGCGATGGCCTGCTCGGCAGTGGTGGCCAGTACACCGGCACGGACGTCGAAGTGGGTGCGGGAGTGGGCTGCTGTCAGGGTCGCTTCCCGGAACGAGGTCTCGTTCTGGTTCTCGAGCCAGTCGGCCCAGCGGGCGGCCTGGGCGCGCAGCGCGGCTTCGCTGCGACCGGAGACAAGAAGGGGGAGTGGGTGGTCGATCGGGGCGGGGGTGGGGTCGGTGGCCTCTGCGGCGGGTGCTTCTTCGAGGATGAGGTGGGCGTTGGTGCCGCTGAGGCCGAAGGAGGAGATGCCGGCCCGGCGGGTGCGGTCGCCGCGTTTCCAGTCCTGGTTGTGGTGGAGGAGTTGCAGGTTGCTGGTGTTCCAGTCGATGTGGGGGCTGGGCTGGTCGGCGTGGAGGGTTTTGGGCAGGGTCTCGTGCTGGAGGGCGAGGACCATTTTGATGACGCCGGCGATGCCGGCGGCGGCTTGGGCGTGGCCGATGTTGGATTTCGAGGAGCCGAGGTAGAGGGGGTGGTCGGTGTCGCGGGTGGGGCCGAAGACTTCGGCGAGTGCGCCGGCTTCGATGGGGTCGCCGAGGGTGGTGCCGGTGCCGTGGGCCTCGATGGCGTCGATGTCGGCGGGGCTGAGCCGGGCGGAGGTCAGGGCGTCTTGGACCACGCGTTGCTGGGAGGGGCCGTTGGGGGCGGTCAGGCCCTGGCTGCGGCCGTCCTGGTTGACGGCTGAGCCACGGATGACGGCCAGGACGGTGTCACCGTCCCGCTCGGCGTCGGAGAGCCGCTTGAGGACGAGGATGCCCGCACCCTCCGCCCAGCCGGCGCCGTCGGCGTCGGCGGAGAAGCTCTTGCAACGGCCGTCGGGGGAGAGCCCCTTGAGGCGGCTGAACTCCACGAACGTCGCGGGCGTCGACATCACCGTGACGCCGCCGACGAGGGCGGTCTCGCACTCGCCGTTGCGCAGGGCGTTGACGCCGAGGTGGGTGGCGACCAGGGAGGAGGAGCAGGCCGTGTCGACTGTCAGGGCGGGGCCCTGGAGGCCGAGCGAGTACGACACCCGGCCACTGATCACACTGCTCGCATTACCCGTGCTCAGGTATCCGTCGAGGGCGTCGAGGTCGTGATTGTGGAGGTTGTCGTAGTCGGAGCCCATGGTGCCCAGGTAGACGCCGGTGCGGCTCTCGCTCAGGGACTCGGGGCGGATGCCGGCCCGTTCCAGGGCCTCCCAGGCGGTCTCCAGGACGATCCGCTGCTGCGGATCCATCGACTGGGCCTCACGCGGGGAGATCCCGAAGAACTCCGCGTCGAACCCCTCCACATCGGCCAGGAAGCCGCCCTCACGGGCGTAACTCTTGCCCACCGCCTCCGGATCCGGGTCGTACAGGTTCTGTCCGCTCCAGCGAGCGGGGAATCCGCTGATGGCATCGCCACCGGACGACAGCAGGTCCCAGAAGCCCTCCGGCGTGTCGATGCCGCCGGGAAGCCGGCAGGCCATCGACACCACGGCGATCGGCTCGTCGCCTGGTGTGCGTCGGGAGCGGCGGGTGGTGGTCGGCTTGGCGCGGCCGGTCAGTGCGAGCTTGTCGAGGAGGAGTCCGGCGATGGCGGTCGGGGTGGGGTAGTCGAAGGCCAGGGTGGCGGGTAGTGACACTCCGGTCTCCGCTGACAGGCGGCGGCGCAGTTCCACTGCCATCAGGGAGTCGATGCCCAGGTCCTTCAGGACCTGGTCCGGGCCGAGAGTGGTGGCATCGGAGATGCCGAGCACGACGGCGGCCTCGGTGCACACCAGACGTGCCAGCTCCTGACGACGCCCGCCCTCCGACAACACGGCGAGACGATCACGCAGCGTCGTGGCGTCGACGGCGCCGGACGCACGGCGCAGTCGGTTGCGGACGAGGGAGCGGAGGAGGGGGTGGACGGTGTTGTTGTCGTCGAGTTCGCGCTGGATGGCGCGGAGGTCGAGTTTGAGGGGGACGAGGTGGGGGTGGGGTGCGGTGAGTGAGGTGTCGAGGAGGTGGAGTGCCTGGCGGGTGGTGAGGGCGCTGATGCCCTGGCGGCGCATGCGGGCGAGTTCGGCGTTGCCGAGGTGGGCGGTCATGCCGAGTCCGGTCTGCTGCCACAGGCCCCAGGAGAGGCTGACGGCGTGTTGTCCGTTGGCGCGTCGGTTTTCGGCGAGGGCGTCGAGGAAGGCGTTGGCGGCGGCGTAGGTGCTTTGGCCTGCTCCTCCCAGGACTCCGGCGGCGGAGGAGAAGAGGACGAAGGCGGTGAGGTCGTGGTCGTGGGTGAGTTCGTGGAGGTGGAGGGCGCCGTCGATCTTGGGGGCGAGGACGCGGGTGAGGCGTTCGGTGGTCTGGGTGGTGATCAGGCCGTCGTCGAGGACGCCGGCGAGGTGGAAGACACCGGTCAGGGGGCGCTCCAGGGACCGGATCAGGGCCTGGGTGTCGTTGCGGTCGGTGATGTCGCAGGCGCGGATGTCGACGGTTTCGGCGCCCGCGTCCTGGAGGGTGGTGACCAGCTCGTCGCAGCCGGGGGTGTCCAGGCCGCGGCGGGAGGTGAGTACCAGGTGGCGTACGCCGTACTCCCGTACGAGGTGTTCCGCGACCTGTCGGCCCAGCTCACCGGTACCGCCCGTCACCAACACCACACCGGCGTTGGCGAACGAGGTCGTCACGGCGCCGCCCGACTCGACGCGCACCAGCCGCGCCACCAGCAGCTCGCCCTCGCGCACCGCGATCTCGGGCTCGCCGTCCATGGACAGAGCCCGCTCCAACACGCCCAGGTCGGAGTCGTCTCCGCCCAAGTCGACCAGACGGAGGGTCCGCTCCGCGTACTCCGCGCGGGCCGCCCGGACCAGGCCCCAGACCGGAGCGTTCACCAGGTCGTCCGCGCCGGTGGAGACGGCGCGGCGGGTCACCCAGACCAGCTCGGCCCCGTCGAGACGCGGATCCGCGCACAGCTCCCCCAGCTGCTCCAGTACGCGCGTGGCGGCGGACCGTATCCCTTCGGCGTCCGACGAACCGTCGCCCGGCACCGCTTCGGTGACGTCCACGACGATCCGTGCGGGCGGCGCCTCGTCCTCGCCGAGCCCGTCCAGTGCGGCAGCCAGATCCACCACGTTCTCGGCGCCGAGAACGTGCGCAAGCATGCCGCTGCCTCCGAGCACCCAGAGATCGTCGTCGAACTCGCCTTCCCGCAGGGGCCGCGCGGGCATGAACTCGACGCGGTACAGATGCTCGGCCATCCGGCTCCCGCGGATCTGTTCCCGGGTCGCCTCGCGCAGCGCCAACGTCCCGGAGACCACCACGCGGCCGGCAGGGTCGGTGGCCAGCAGCTCGGCCGACGACTGCGCGCCATTCAGCTCGACACGGACCCGCAGCTCGGAGCTGCCGGTGGAGTGGAGCTCGACGCCGGACCACTCGAAGGGCAGGACTACGGCCTCGTCCGTGCTCCTCAGCGCGGTGAGCGTGTGCAGGGCGGCGTCGAGGAGGGCCGGGTGGATGCCGAACTCGTCGGGTGCGATGCCTTCCGGCAGGCGGACGAGACCGAAGCCGAAGTCGCCCCGGCGCCGGAGCTCCCGCAGCCCCTGGAAGGCCGGACCGTACTCCAGTCCCTGGCGGTGCAGCCGGTCGTAGAGCCCGTCGAGGTCCACCTCGTCGGTGCCCGCCACCGGCCACTGCGCGAGTGCGGCCACGGCGTCCGGCTCGCCCGCGTCCGTCGCCGTCCCGTCAGGACTGCCGTCAAGGGTTCCGGTGGCGTGGCAGGTCCAGGCCTCCTGGCCGTCCTCGTGACGACTGTAGATCGCGACCTGGCGCCGACCGCCGCTGTCCTCCGCGCCGACGGTGATCTGGAGTCGGACGCCTCCGGTCTCCGGGAGTACGAGTGGTTCGGCGAGGGTGAGTTCCTCGACCCGTGTGGCGCCGGCTTCGTGGGCGGCGGTGAGGGCGAGTTCGAGGAGTCCGGTGCCGGGGGCGAGGGGGGTGCCGAAGACGGCGTGGTCGGTGAGCCAGGGCTGTTCGGTGGGGGAGAGGCGTCCGGTGAGCAGGTGTCCTTCGCCGTTGGCGAGGGGGGTGACCGCGCCGAGCCAGGGGTGGGTGGAGGTGTGCAGGCCGAGGGAGTCGGCGTCACCGTGTCCGCGGCCGGTCTCGGTCCAGAAGTGTTGGTGTTGGAAGGGGTAGGTGGGGAGGTTGGTGGGGGTGGTGGGGGTGGGGAGGGTGTGGGTCCAGTTGAGGGGGTGGCCGTGGGTGTGGAGGAGGGTGAGGTTGTGGTGGAAGCGGGTCAGGTTGCCGTGGTTGCGGGCCAGGGTGGCGGTGACCAGGCCGTGGTGGGGGGTGGCGGCGTCGGTGAGGGGGATGGCCAGGACGGGGTGGGCGCTGATTTCGATGAAGGTGGTGTGGCCGTTGGCCAGGAGGTGGTTGAGGGCTTGGTCGAAGCGGACGGTTTCGCGCAGGTTGCGGCACCAGTAGGTGGCGTCGAGGTGGGTGCCGTCGGTGATGTGTCCGGTGACGGTTGAGTAGAAGGGGACCTCACCGGGGCGGGGGGTCAGGTTGGTGAGGTTGTCGGCGAGGGTGGGCAGGAGGGGGTCCATCTGGGCGTTGTGGGAGGCGTAGTCGACGTTGATGGTGCGGGCGTAGATGTCCTGGGTTTGTAGTTGTTGGACGAGTTGGTGGAGGGCGTCGGTCTGGCCGGAGATGACGGTGGAGGTGGCGGTGTTGACTGCGGCGATGGACAGGGCGGGGCCGTAGGGGGCGATGTATTCCTCGACCTGGGCCAGGGGTCGTTCGATCAGTGCCATGCCGCCTTGGCCGGCGCAGGCCAGGACGGCTTGGGAGCGTTGGGCGGCGATCTGTGCGCCCTGTTGCAGGGTGAGGGCGCCGCTGACGACGGCGGCGACGACCTCGCCCTGGGAGTGGCCGATGACGGCGGCGGGTTCGATGCCGCGTGAGCGCCATAGGGCGGACAGGGCGATGCCCATGGCGAAGAGGGCGGGCTGGACCACGTCGACCCGGTCGACCGGAGGGTGCGTGCTGTTGGGGCCGGGGTCTGGGCTGGTGAGGACGGTGCGGACGGACCAGCCGGTGTGGGGCAGTAGTGCGGTGTCGCAGGCGTCGATGGCCTGGGCGAAGACGGGGTCCTGGTGGTAGAGGTCGTGGCCCATGGCCTGCCACTGGCTGCCCTGGCCGGGGTAGACGAAGACGATCTTTCCGGTGGGGCGGGCTGTGCCTGTCACCACGTTCTCGTGGGTCCGGCCCTCGGCCAGCGCCCGCAGGCCGGTCACCGCGTCCTCGGCAGTGGTGGCCAGTACACCGGCACGGACGTCGAAGTGGGTGCGGGAGTGGGCTGCTGTCAGGGTCGCTTCCCGGAACGAGGTCTCGTTCTGGTTCTCGAGCCAGTCGGCCCAGCGGTCGGCCTGGGCGCGCAGCGCGGTTTCGCTGCGACCGGAGACAAGAAGGGGGAGTGGGTGGTCGATCGGGGCGGGGGTGGGGTCGGTGGCCTCTGCGGCGGGTGCTTCTTCGAGGATGAGGTGGGCGTTGGTGCCGCTGAGGCCGAAGGAGGAGATGCCGGCCCGGCGGGTGCGGTCGCCGCGTTTCCAGTCCTGGTTGTGGTGGAGGAGTTGCAGGTTGCTGGTGTTCCAGTCGATGTGGGGGCTGGGGTGGTCGGCGTGGAGGGTTTTGGGCAGGGTCTCGTGCTGGAGGGCGAGGACCATTTTGATGACGCCGGCGATGCCGGCGGCGGCTTGGGCGTGGCCGATGTTGGATTTCGAGGAGCCGAGGTAGAGGGGGTGGTCGGTGTCGCGGGTGGGGCCGAAGACTTCGGCGAGTGCGCCGGCTTCGATGGGGTCGCCGAGGGTGGTGCCGGTGCCGTGGGCTTCGATGGCGTCGATGTCGGCGGGGCTGAGCCGGGCGGAGGTCAGGGCGTCTTGGACCACGCGTTGCTGGGAGGGGCCGTTGGGGGCGGTGAGTCCCTGGCTGCGGCCGTCCTGGTTGACGGCTGAGCCACGGATGACGGCCAGGACGGTGTCGCCGTCCCGCTCGGCGTCGGAGAGCCGCTTGAGGACGAGGATGCCCGCACCCTCCGCCCAGCCGGCGCCGTCGGCGTCGGCGGAGAAGCTCTTGCAACGGCCGTCCGCCGCCATGCCCTTGAGGCGGCTGAACTCTACGAACAGGGCGGGTGTGGACATGACGGTGACGCCGCCGACGAGGGCGGTCTCGCACTCGCCGTTGCGCAGGGCGTTGACGCCGAGGTGGGTGGCGACCAGGGAGGAGGAGCAGGCCGTGTCGACTGTCAGGGCGGGGCCCTGGAGGCCGAGCGAGTACGACACCCGGCCACTGATCACACTGTTCGCATTGCCCGTACTGACGTAGCCGTCCAGGTCACCTAGGCCGGAGTTCTTCCCGTAGTCGGAGGTCATCGCACCGAGGTAGACGCCGGTGCGGCTCTCGCTCAGGGACTCGGGGCGGATGCCGGCCCGTTCCAGGGCTTCCCAGGCGGTCTCCAGGACGATCCGCTGCTGCGGATCCATCGACTGGGCCTCGCGCGGGGAGATCCCGAAGAACTCCGCGTCGAACCCCTCCACATCGGCCAGGAAGCCGCCCTCACGGGCGTAACTCTTGCCCACCGCCTCCGGATCCGGATCGTAGATCCCCAGGCTCTCCCAGCGCTTGGGCAGCCCGCCCACCGCATCCCCGCCCGACGACAGCAGATCCCAGAAGCCCTCCGGCGTGTCGATACCGCCGGGAAGCCGGCAGGCCATCGACACCACGGCAATCGGCTCGACCTTCGCCTCGCGCTCCGAGGCCAGGTCCTTCTCGGCCTGTAGCAGCGCGTTCGTCGTGCGCCGCAGATACGTCTCGAGCTTCTGCACTTCGGTCGCGCTCACTTGCTCACTCCAAACTTGCGGTCCAGGAACTCAAGGAGGTCTTCTTGGCTGCTGTCCTCGACGTCCACATCGGGCTCGTCGTCGGCGACCGTCTTCGACAGCGCCGCTTGCAGGTCGAGGAACCCGGCGACCAGGCCCTGCGATTCGAGTTGCTCCGGCGTCGTGGAACGCAGCAGTTCCACGAGCCCGTTGATCTGGGACTTCGTCAGTCGAGGGGCGACGGCCGAGGTGCGCGCGCCGCCCAGTTCCATCCGGTCGAGGAGGAGTCCGGCGATGGCGGTCGGGGTCGGGTAGTCGAACGCCAGGGTGGCTGGCAGGGCGATACCGCTCGCGCCCGACAGACGGCGGCGCAGTTCGACCGCCATCAGGGAGTCGATGCCCAGGTCCTTCAATACCTGCTGGGTGCCGACATCGCCGGCCTCGCCCAGCCCCAGCACGACGGCGACCTCGCGTTGCACCACCTCGGTCACCCCGAGGAGTCGCTCGTCCTCGGGGAGGGCGAGCAGCCGGTCGCGCAGTGCGTCCGGTGTGGGGGCCGCATCACCGGCTTTGCGCAGTCGGTTGCGGACGAGGGAGCGGAGGAGGGGGTGGACGGTGTTGTTGTCGTCGAGTTCGCGCTGGATGGCGCGGAGGTCGAGTTTGAGGGGGACGAGGTGGGGGTGGGGTGCGGTGAGTGAGGTGTCGAGGAGGTGGAGTGCCTGGCGGGTGGTGAGGGCGCTGATGCCCTGGCGGCGCATGCGGGCGAGTTCGGCGTTGCCGAGGTGGGCGGTCATGCCGAGTCCGGTCTGCTGCCACAGGCCCCAGGAGAGGCTGACGGCGTGTTGTCCGTTGGCGCGTCGGTTTTCGGCGAGGGCGTCGAGGAAGGCGTTGGCGGCGGCGTAGGTGCTTTGGCCTGCTCCTCCCAGGACTCCGGCGGCGGAGGAGAAGAGGACGAAGGCGGTGAGGTCGTGGTCGTGGGTGAGTTCGTGGAGGTGGAGGGCGCCGTCGATCTTGGGGGCGAGGACGCGGGTGAGGCGTTCGGTGGTCTGGGTGGTGATCAGGCCGTCGTCGAGGACGCCGGCGAGGTGGAAGACACCGGTCAGGGGGCGCTCCAGGGACCGGATCAGGGCCTGGGTGTCGTTGCGGTCGGTGATGTCGCAGGCGCGGATGTCGACGGTTTCGGCGCCCGCGTCCTGGAGGGTGGTGACCAGCTCGTCGCAGCCGGGGGTGTCCAGGCCGCGGCGGGAGGTGAGTACCAGGTGGCGTACGCCGTACTCCCGTACGAGGTGTTCCGCGACCTGTCGGCCCAGCTCACCGGTACCGCCCGTCACCAACACCACACCGTCCGGACCGAACTCCGGACCCGACACCCGCTCACCGGCCACCGCCCGCACCAGCCTCGGGACGTACGGCACACCCCGTCGTACGACGACCTCGGGCTCGCCCCCAACGCACAGGGCTCGAGACAGCAGCTCCGCGTCTGTCTCGTCCGCGCCCAGGTCGATCAGGCGGATCACCCGCTCGGGGTGCTCGTTGCGTGCGACGCGGGTGATGCCCCACAGAGGCGCGTGAGCCAGGTCGTGCACGCCGTCGGACGGGATGGCCCTGACCGACTCACGGGTGACCCAGACCAGCTCGGTCCCCTCCAGGCGCGGCTCCGCGAAGGTCCGCCGCAGCACGTCGAGGGCGTACTCGGAGACGTGCCGCGACGCCTGGCCAGTGTCCCCTTCCAGTTTCGCGGTGACGTCCACGACGAGCCGGGCCGGAGGAGTCTCCTCCTCCGCGAGCCGGGCGAACAGCGTGTCCAGGTCCGGGACCGCGGGGGTCCCGAGCATGTCCGCGAGTCGTTCCTCCCCGCCGAGGACCCAGGTCCGACTCGTCTCCGTGCCGGTGCCGGGCACCGGCACGGGCCGGAACTCCACCCGGTACAGGTGCTCGACCGGCCTGCCCGCGCGGATCTGGTCCGCGGTGGCCACCCTGGCCTGCAGTCGTGCCGAGACCACCGGGCCGCCCGTCGCGTCCACGACCCAGATCCGGCCTTCCGAGGCCTCCTGATCCCAATCCGCCCGGACCCGCAGCTCGGAGCTGCCAGTGGCGTGGAGCTCGGCGTCGGTCCACTCGAAGGGCAGCAGGACCTGGCCGGACGGTCCTTCCGTCCCCGCGTCCTTCTCGCGGACCGCCACGAGGGCCTGGAGTCCG
>NZ_CP107992.1 GCF_041435015.1 Streptomyces canus
ACCGCCTCCGGATCCGGATCGTAGATCCCCAGGCTCTCCCAGCGCTTGGGCAGCCCGCCCACCGCATCCCCGCCCGACGACAGCAGATCCCAGAAGCCCTCCGGCGTGTCGATGCCGCCGGGAAGCCGGCAGGCCATCGACACCACGGCAATCGGCTCGTCGCCTGGTGTGCGTCGGGAGCGGCGGGTGGTGGTCGGCTTGGCGCGGCCGGTCAGTGCGAGCTTGTCGAGGAGGAGTCCGGCGATGGCGGTCGGGGTGGGGTAGTCGAAGGCCAGGGTGGCGGGTAGTGACACTCCGGTCTCCGCTGACAGGCGGCGGCGCAGTTCCACTGCCATCAGGGAGTCGATGCCCAGGTCCTTCAGGACCTGGTCCGGGCCGAGAGTGGTGGCATCGGAGATGCCGAGCACGACGGCGGCCTCGGTGCACACCAGACGTGCCAGCTCCTGACGACGCCCGCCCTCCGACAACACGGCGAGACGATCACGGAACGAGGAGGGCTGCACGAGTGGCCCGCCCACCTGCCGCAGCCGGGACCGTACGAGACTCCGGAACCTCGGAGCAAGGGCCGTGCCCTGGTCCGCGGCCCTCTGCAGTGCCGCCAACTCCAGCTTGACCGGCGCGACATGCGCCGAGTGGGTCTGGGCCAGGGCGGCGTCGAGCAGCCGCATTCCGTCCGGGACGGAGAGGGCACCGATGCCCTGGCGGCGGATCCGGGCGAGTTCGGCGTTGCCGAGGTGGGCGGTCATGCCGAGTCCGGCCTGCTGCCACAGGCCCCAGGAGAGGCTGACGGCGTGTTGTCCGTTGGCGCGTCGGTTTTCGGCGAGGGCGTCGAGGAAGGCGTTGGCGGCGGCGTAGGTGCTCTGCCCCGGGGTGCCGAGCACTCCGGCGGCGGAGGAGAAGAGGACGAAGGCGGTGAGGTCGTGGTCGTGGGTGAGTTCGTGGAGGTGGAGGGCGCCGTCGATCTTGGGGGCGAGGACGCGGGTGAGGCGTTCGGTGGTCTGGGTGGTGATCAGGCCGTCGTCGAGGACGCCGGCGAGGTGGAAGACACCGGTCAGGGGGCGGTCCAGGGATGCGATCAGGGCCTGGGTGTCGTTGCGGTCGGTGATGTCGCAGGCGCGGATGTCGACGGTTTCGGCGCCCGCGTCCTGGAGGGTGGTGACCAGCTCGTCGCAGCCGGGGGTGTCCAGGCCGCGGCGGGAGGTGAGTACCAGGTGGCGTACGCCGTACTCCCGTACGAGGTGCTCCGCGACCTGTCGGCCCAGCTCACCGGTACCACCCGTCACCAACACCACACCATCCGGACCGAACTCCGGACCCGACACCCGCTCACCGGCCACCGCCCGCACCAGACGTACGGCGCAGATCTCACCGTCGCGTACGGCGATCTCGGGCTCGTCCGCGGTGAGTTCGAGCGCCTCGACGAGCAGGTCCGAGCCCGCATCGAGGTCGATCAGACGCACGGAACGCTCGGGGTGCTCAGCCGCGGCCGTGCGGACGAGACCCCACAGCGGGGCGTGGGCGAGATCAGCAGCGGCGGTGCCGACGGCACGGCGGGTCACCCAGACCAGCTCCGTCGCCTCCAGATGATCCTCCCCGAGCAGATGCTGGAGCGTGAGCAAGGCCTCCTCGGCAGCCCGTACGGGGCCACCCTCGAGGGGGCGCGTGGCGTCGATCAGGATCCGGGACGGCACGGTCTCGCGGGCCAGGAGTGCGTCGACGTCGGCGAACACGTCGACGCCGAGGGCCGGACCGAGCCCGGAACACGCACCGAGCACGACATCGTCGTGCTCGGCCGCCGGTCCGTCGCCAGCTGCCGCCGTACGTGCGGTGTTCAGGGGTTGGAACTCGACCTGGTACAGGTGCTCCACCCGCTCGGCGATCCGCAGCTGGGCGGAGCTCGCCTCACGCAGGCTCAGTTCACGGATCGAGGCCACCGGGCGTGCGGTCGCGTCCACGACATGTATATGCGCGCTGGAAGCCGTCTGGTCGAGTTCGACCTGGACCCTCAGTTCGGATCCGCCCCTGGCGAGCAGCTCGGCGCCGCTCCACTCGAAGGGTAGTACGACGGCTGCGTCCGGGCCGCGCAGCGCGGCCACTGCGTGCAGGGCGGCGTCGAGGAGGGCCGGGTGGATGCCGAACTCGTCGGGTGCGATGCCCTCCGGCAGGCGGACGAGGCCGAAGGCGCGGTCGCCCGCGCGCCACAGCTCCCGCAGTCCCCGGAAGGACGGACCGTAGGCGAGGCCCTGCGCCTCGAACTTCTCGTAGTAGCCGTCGAGGTCGAGCTGTTCCGCCCCGGGGACCGGCCAGTGGGCGAGTGCGTCGAACCCGGTGCCGTCGCCGGAGGGGGCGTCGAGGAGCTCGCCGATCGCGTGTCGGCGCCAGACGCCGTCGAGGGAGTCCTCCGCTTGGCTGTAGACGGCGACGGACCGGCGGCCGTCGGTGCTCGGGCCGACCACAACCTGGAGCCGCACCGCGTCACGCACGGTCAACGGTTCCATCAGGGTCAGCTCTCCCACCTCTGCCGCGCCGACTTCGTGGGCGGCGGTGAGGGCGAGTTCGAGGAGTCCGGTGCCGGGGGCGAGGGGGGTGCCGAAGACGGCGTGGTCGGTGAGCCAGGGCTGTTCGGTGGGGGAGAGGCGTCCGGTGAGCAGGTGTCCTTCGCCGTTGGCGAGGGGGGTGACCGCGCCGAGCCAGGGGTGGGTGGAGGTGTGCAGGCCGAGGGAGTCGGCGTCACCGTGTCCGCGGCCGGTCTCGGTCCAGAAGTGTTGGTGTTGGAAGGGGTAGGTGGGGAGGTTGGTGGGGGTGGTGGGGGTGGGGAGGGTGTGGGTCCAGTTGAGGGGGTGGCCGTGGGTGTGGAGGAGGGTGAGGTTGTGGTGGAAGCGGGTCAGGTTGCCGTGGTTGCGGGCCAGGGTGGCGGTGACCAGGCCGTGGTGGGGGGTGGCGGCGTCGGTGAGGGGGATGGCCAGGACGGGGTGGGCGCTGATTTCGATGAAGGTGGTGTGGCCGTTGGCCAGGAGGTGGTTGAGGGCTTGGTCGAAGCGGACGGTTTCGCGCAGGTTGCGGCACCAGTAGGTGGCGTCGAGGTGGGTGCCGTCGGTGATGTGTCCGGTGACGGTTGAGTAGAAGGGGATCTGGCCGGGGCGGGGGGTCAGGTTGGTGAGGTTGTCGGCGAGGGTGGGCAGGAGGGGGTCCATCTGGGCGTTGTGGGAGGCGTAGTCGACGTTGATGGTGCGGGCGTAGATGTCCTGGGTTTGCAGTTGTTGGACGAGTTGGTGGAGGGCGTCGGTCTGGCCGGAGATGACGGTGGAGGTGGCGGTGTTGACTGCGGCGATGGACAGGGCGGGGCCGTAGGGGGCGATGTATTGCTCGACCTGGGCCAGGGGTCGTTCGATCAGTGCCATGCCGCCTTGGCCGGCGCAGGCCAGGACGGCTTGGGAGCGTTGGGCGGCGATCTGTGCGCCTTGTTGCAGGGTGAGGGCGCCGCTGACGACGGCGGCGACGACCTCGCCCTGGGAGTGGCCGATGACGGCGGCGGGTTCGATGCCGCGTGAGCGCCATAGGGCGGACAGGGCGATGCCCATGGCGAAGAGGGCGGGCTGGACCACGTCGACCCGGTCGACCGGAGGGTGCGTGCTGTTGGGGCCGGGGTCTGGGCTGGTGAGGACGTCACGCACGGACCAGCCGGTGTGGGGCAGTAGTGCGGTGTCGCAGGCGTCGATGGCCTGGGCGAAGACGGGGTCCTGGTGGTAGAGGTCGTGGCCCATGGCCTGCCACTGGCTGCCCTGGCCGGGGTAGACGAAGACGATCTTTCCGGTGGGGCGGGCTGTGCCTGTCACCACGTTCTCGTGGGTCCGGCCCTCGGCCAGCGCCCGCAGGCCGGCGATGGCCTGCTCGGCAGTGGTGGCCAGTACACCGGCACGGACGTCGAAGTGGGTGCGGGAGTGGGCTGCTGTCAGGGTCGCTTCCCGGAACGAGGTCTCGTTCTGGTTCTCGAGCCAGTCGGCCCAGCGGGCGGCCTGGGCGCGCAGTGCGGCTTCGCTGCGACCGGAGACAAGAAGGGGGAGTGGGTGGTCGATCGGGGCGGGGGTGGGGGCGGTGGCCTCTGCGGCGGGTGCTTCTTCGAGGATGAGGTGGGCGTTGGTGCCGCTGAGGCCGAAGGAGGAGATGCCGGCCCGGCGGGTGCGGTCGCCGCGTTTCCAGTCCTGGTTGTGGTGCAGGAGTTGCAGGTTGCTGGTGTTCCAGTCGATGTGGGGGCTGGGCTGGTCGGCGTGGAGGGTTTTGGGCAGGGTCTCGTGCTGGAGCGCGAGGACCATCTTGATGACGCCGATCGCACCCGCCGCGGCCTGGGCGTGGCCGATGTTCGACTTCGACGAACCCAGATAGACCGGCCGGTCGGTGTCGCGGGTGGGGCCGAAGACCTCGGCGAGTGCGCCGGCTTCGATGGGGTCGCCGAGGGTGGTGCCGGTGCCGTGGGCCTCGATGGCGTCGATGTCGGCGGGGCTCAGGCGTGCCGCGGTCAGGGCGTCTTGGACCACGCGCTGCTGGGAGGGGCCGTTGGGGGCGGTCAGGCCCTGGCTGCGGCCGTCCTGGTTGACGGCCGAGCCACGGATGACGGCCAGGACGGTGTCACCGTCCCGCTCGGCGTCGGAGAGCCGCTTGAGGACCAGGATCCCCGCACCCTCCGCCCAGCCCACGCCATTGGCGTCCGCCGAGAAGCTCTTGCAACGGCCGTCGGGGGAGAGCCCCTTGAGGCGGCTGAACTCCACGAACGTCGCGGGCGTCGACATCACGGTGACGCCACCGGCCAGGGCGAGGCCGCATTCTCGGGTCCTGAGCGCGGCGACGGCGAGGTGCATCGCGACCAGGGAGGACGAGCAGGCCGTGTCGATGGTGACTGCGGGGCCCTGGAGACCGAGCGAGTACGACACCCGGCCACTGATCACACTGCTCGCATTGCCCGAGTTCACATAGCCGTCGAGGGCGTCGAGGTCGTGGTTGTGGAGGTTGTCGTAGTCGGAGCCCATGGTGCCCAGGTAGACGCCGGTGCGGCTCTCGCTCAGGGACTCGGGGCGGATGCCGGCCCGTTCCAGGGCCTCCCAGGCGGTCTCCAGGACGATCCGCTGCTGCGGATCCATCGACTGGGCCTCACGCGGGGAGATCCCGAAGAACTCCGCGTCGAACCCCTCCACATCGGCCAGGAAGCCGCCCTCACGGGCGTAACTCTTGCCCACCGCCTCCGGATCCGGATCGTAGATCCCCAGGCTCTCCCAGCGCTTGGGCAGCCCGCCCACCGCATCCCCGCCCGACGACAGCAGATCCCAGAAGCCCTCCGGCGTGTCGATACCGCCGGGAAGCCGGCAGGCCATCGACACCACGGCAATCGGCTCCGTCCGCTGAGCCTCCAGGTCGGCCGCTCGCTTCTGGAGCAGACGAATCGCGGGCAGTGCCGCTTCCATCCGGTCAGGGGACGTCATACTCATCGATCAGCCTTTCTGGGCGGGACGGGGAACGGTGCGGGTGCGCGTGCCGGTCAGAGGGCCTCGTCGCCGACCGACGCGAGCAGGGCGTCGAGCTCCGCGTTGATGTCGTTGACGGACCGTTCCTCAAGACGGGGTGCCGTGTGCGGGGCGCCGGTCCGGGCCTCGGTGGGCCGCTGCCCGCCCTCTGTGGTCGTGTGGGCGGGCGTGCGCCGGGCGAGGTCCACCAGGAGTTCGAGCAGCCCGCTGCGGTGAAGGTCGTCCGGGGTGACCTGGTCGAGGACCCAGCCGAGGACGGACGCGGGGTCGTCGGACGGTGCGTCCTGGCGCGCACTGTCCGCAAACTCCAGCCGAGTGAGGACCAGTCCGGCGACGGCGGCCGGTGTGGGGTAGTCGAAGGCCAGCGTGGACGGCAGGGACACCGAGGCGGCGGCGGCGACGCGGCGCCGCAGTTCCACGGCCATCAGAGAATCGAGGCCCAGCTCCTTGAGTACCTGGTTCGGTGTCACGGAGGTGGCGTCGTCGAGTCCCAGCACCACGGCGACCTCGTGCAGCACGACCCCGGTCACCAGTTCGGTCCTGCGGTCCGGGGACAGGGGGAGCAGCCGTTCCCGCAACGTGTCGGAGTGCTCGGTCGCCTCGGCGGCTCTGCGGAGCCGCGGCCGGATCAGCGAGCGCAGGACCGCGGGTGCCTCGGCGCCTTCGTCGAGCTGCCGGGCTGCCGCGGCCAAGTCCAGCCGGATGGGTACGTGGGTGGCGTCCGGCAGGCGCATTGCCACGTCGAGGAGGTGCAGTCCGTGCTCGACCGGCATGGGGGCGATGCCCTGGCGGCGCATGCGTGAGATCTCCGCCTGGCCGAGGTGCGCGGTCATGCCGGTGCCGCCCTGGCTCCACAGGCCCCAGGCGAGGCTGGTCGCGGCCAGGCCTTCGTGGTGTCGCCGTACGGCGAGCGCGTCGAGGACGGCGTTGGCGGCGGCGTACGTGCTCTGCCCGGCGGTGCCGAGCACACCGGCCGCGGAGGAGAACAAGACGAAGGCCTTCAGGTCCTGGTTCCGTGTCAGTTCGTCGAGGTGCAGGGCGCCGTGCACCTTCGGTGCGAAGACGCGCGCCAGACGCTCGGGGCTCTGCGTCGTCACCAGGCCGTCGTCGATGACGCCTGCGAGGTGGACGACGGCGGTGAGCGGGTGCTCGGCGTCCACGGTGGCGAGCAGTGCGGCCACGTCGTCCTTGACGGCCACGTCGCAGGCGACGGTACGCACGCTCAGTGCGCCCGCCTCGGCCAGCTCGCGAGCCAGGTCCGCGGCGTCCGGTGCGTCCGGGCCGCGCCGGGAGGCGAGGATCAGCCGGCGTGCGCCGTGGGTGCCGATGAGGTGGCGGGCGACAGCGCGGCCGAGCTCGCCGGTGCCGCCGGTGAGCAGGACGGTGCCGTCCGGGTCGAGCGGGGAGGCCGCGTCCTCCGGGATGTCCGCGGCGGCGCGGACGAGGCGAGGGGCGAGGAAGTCGGCCCCGCGCACGACGAGTTCCGGCTCTCCCAGGACCTGAAGGGCGCGGTTGACCGAGCCGTCGGCCGGCCCGTCGAGTTCGATGCCGCGCAGCACCCGGTCCGGGTGCTCGGCGCGGGCGGCACGGAGCAGACCGCGCAACGCCGCGTGGCCGAGTTCCGGCCTCCCGGAGGGTGAGGCGTCCGGTCCGGGGCCGCTCACCCAGGTCAGTTCGGTGTTCTCCAGGCGCGGTTCGGTAAGGAGCCCCCGCAGCAAAAGGAGTGCTTCCGCGATCGCCTCGTGGACGGCCGTGTCAGGGCGTCCGGTCGCGCCGGTGGCGTCGACGATGATGCGCTGCCACGTCGGGGCACCGCCGTCGAGGGCGGCAAGGAGGGCGTCCGCGTCCGGCAGGGTGTCGGCGCCGAGAGTGCGGGCGAGGTCGCCGGTGCCGCCGAGGACGAGGGTGGTGGGCCGGTCGGCGGACCTCGGCGCCGACTCGGGCAGCTGCTGGAGTTCGAGCCGGTACAGGTCCTCGATCCGGGTGTGGGTGGCGGCCCTGAGCAGTTCGGCGTTCGCCCGGCGCATTTCGAGGCCGCGTATCCGGGCCACGGGGGCGCCGGCGGGATCGGCGAGGAGGACCGTCAGGCGGCAGCCGGTCTCCGTGGTCTCGACGTCGACGCGGACGCGCAGTTCGCTGCCGCCGGTGGCGTACAGCTCGACGCCCGACCAGGCGAACGGCAGCAGCACGCCGGTGGTGTCCCCGTCGCCGTCCGGCACCGCCTTCATCACGTTGAGCGCCGCGTCCAGCAGGGCGGGGTGGATGCCGAAGGCATCGGGCGTCACCCCGTCGGGCAGTCGTACGAGGCCGTAGGCCGTGCCGTCGTGGTTCCACAGCTCGGCGGTGCCCCGGAACGCCGGGCCGTAGTCGACCCCCTGTGCCCGGAAGCGGTCGTAGAAGCCGTCCGTGTCGATGGACCGGGCGCCGGGGACCGGCCAGCGGCGCAGTGCGGCGAAGGGCGTGGCGGTGTTCTCGTCCTGTGCTGCGGCGAGTTCACCGGTCGCGTGCAGGGTCCAGTTCTCCTGGCCCTCCGGGCGGCTGTGGATCGTCACCGGCCGCCGGTCGTTCCCGTGCCCGGCGGCTGCGACGAACACCTGGACGTGGACGGGGGTGGCGGGCGGCAGGACGAGCGGGGCCACGAGGGTGAGGTCCTCGATCCCGGCCGCGTCCGACCGGTGTGCGGCCGCCAGGGCGAGTTCGAGCAGTCCGGTGCCGGGCACGACGACCTGGCCGAACACGCTGTGTCCGGCCAGCCAGGGCTGCTCGGCGAGCGAGAGTCGGCCGGTGAAGACCTGGCCGGATCCGCCTGCGAGCGCCGTCCGGGCGGCGAGCCACGGATGCGCCGGGTCCTCGAGACCGAGGGCGGCGGCATCCAGGGCGGGGGCTGTCGGCTCGGGCCAGTGGAGGGTGCGCCGGAAGGGGTAGGTGGGGAGTTCGACGCGCTGGGCGGCGGTGCCGGCGAAGAACCGTTCCCAGTCCACGGTGACGCCGTGAGCGTGGGCGCGGGCGATCGCCCCGACCAGCGTCCGGGACTCCGGGCGGTCCTTGCGGAGGACCGGCATCACCGCGGTGGTGGCCTCCAGGCCCGCTTCCGCAAGGCACTCCGCGATCATCGCGGAGCCGGTGCCGTCGGGGCCGAGTTCGACGAAGCGGGTCACTCCCGCCTCCAGAAGCGTCCGCACCCCGTCGGCGAAGCGGACGGCCTCGCGTACGTGCCGGACCCAGTACTCCGGCCCGCGCACCTCGTCGGTGACCAGCCGGCCCGTCACATTGCCGACGAGACCGATGGTCGGCGCACCGTACGTCATCGTCGCCGCCACCGAGGCGAACTCGGCCAGCATCGGATCCATCAGCGGCGAGTGGAAGGCGTGCGAGACGGCGAGCTTCCGGGTCTTGACGCCCCGGGCGGACAGCTGTGCGCCGATCTCGTCGACCGCGGCGGCGGCGCCGGACACGACCACCGACCCCGGTCCGTTCACGGCGGCCAGTCCGGCCTCGTGCGCATGGCCCGCGAGCAGCGGTATCACCTCGGACTCGGAGGCCTTGACGGCGAGCATCGCGCCGCTGGCGGGCAGGGCCTGCATGAGTCGGCCGCGGGCCGCGACCAGGGCGCAGGCGTCGTCGAGGGACAGCACGCCGGCGACGTGCGCGGCGGCCAGCTCGCCGACGGAGTGTCCGAGGACCTGGTCCGCGGTGACGCCCCACGACTCGACGAGCCGGAAGAGGGCGACCTCGACCGCGAAGAGAGCCGGCTGGGTGAATTCCGTACGGTCGAGGAGCGCGGCCTCGGGGGTGCCCGGGGCTGCGAAGACGACGTCCCGCAGCGGGCGGGGGAGGAGCGGGTCGAACCGGTCGCACACTGCGTCGAAGGCGGCTGCGAACACGGGGAAGTCCCGGTGGAGCTCCTGGCCCATGCCGACCCGCTGGGTGCCCTGTCCGGAGAAGACCAGGGCCGTTCGGCCGGTCAGTGCCGTACCTGCGGCGACCGTGTCCGGCAGAGGCCGGGCCTCGGCGAGCGCGCGTACGCCGGCGAGGAGTTCCTCGCGGTCGGCGCCGGTCACGGCGGCCCGGTGGTCGAAGGCGGTACGGGTGGTGGCCAGCGACCGTGCCACCTCGGTCACCGTCACCCGGGGGCGGCGGTCCAGGTGGTCGGCGAGGCGAGCGGCCTGCTCGCGGACCGCCGCCGCGTCGCGGCCGGACAGCAGCCATGGCACCGCGGGGAGGTCCGTGCCGGTCCGGGGCGCTTCGGGGGCATCGGCCTGCTCGGCCTCGGGGCCTTCGAGGATGACGTGGGCGTTCGTCCCGCTGATTCCGAACGACGAGACGCCGGCGCGGCGCGCTCCGTCGCCGGCGGGCCATGCCACCGGCTCGGTCAGCAGGCGTACGCCGCCCGCGGTCCAGTCGACGTGTGAGTTCGGCTCGTCGGCGTGCAGGGTGCGGGGCAGCTCGCCGTGGCGCAGGGCCTGCACCATCTTGATCACTCCGGCCACGCCCGCGGCGGCCTGGGTGTGGCCGATGTTCGACTTCACACCGCCCAGCCACAGGGGCCGTTCGGCCGGTCGGGACGTCCCGTACGTGGCGAGCAGGGCCCGTGCCTCGATCGGGTCGCCGAGCCGGGTGCCGGTGCCGTGCGCCTCGACCGCGTCGACGTCCGCGGGGCCGAGTCCGGCGTCGGCGAGCGCAGCCCGGATGACGGCCTGCTGGGCGGCGCAGTTGGGGGCGGTGAGGCCGTTGCTCGCGCCGTCCTGGTTGACGGCGGTGCCGCGCACCAGGGCGAGCACCGGGTGGTTGTTGCGGCGGGCGTCGCTGAGCCGCTCCAGGAGCAGCAGACCGCTGCCCTCGGCGAATCCGGTGCCGTCCGCGTCCTCGGAGAATGCCCGGCAGCGCCCGTCGGCCGACAGTCCGCGCTGTCGGCTGAACTCGACCAGCAGGTTCGGCGTGGCCATGACGGTAGCCCCGCCCGCGAGCGCCAGGGAGCATTCGCCCCGGCGCAGCGCCTGCACCGCCAGGTGCAGCGCCACCAGCGAGGAGGAGCAGGCGGTGTCGACGGTCACGGCGGGGCCCTGGAGGCCGAACGCGTAGGCGATGCGGCCGGACAGGACACTGGCCGCACCCCCGGTCAGCGCGTGCCCCTCGGTGCTGCTGCGGCCGGTGACGAGGGACGCGTAGTCCTGGCCGTTGGTGCCGACGTAGACGCCGGTCGTGCGGTCCTGCACCGACTCCGGGATGATGCCGGCGCGTTCGAACGCCTCCCACGCGCCCTCCAGCAGCAGCCGCTGCTGGGGGTCCATCGCCAGCGCCTCGCGGGGCGAGATGCCGAAGAAGGAGGCGTCGAACTCGCCGGCCGACTCGACGAATCCGCCCGCGTTCGCGTAGACCGTGCCCGGGTTGTCGGGGTCGGGGTCGTAGAGGCGGCCCAGGTCCCAGCCGCGGTCGTCGGGGAAGGGGCCGATGGCCTCCGCGCCGTCCGCCAGCAGCTGCCAGAAGCCCTCGGGAGTGGTCACGCCGCCGGGCAGCCGGCAACTCATCGCCACGATGGCGATCGGCTCCCGCTCCTTCAGCTCGGCCTGGCGGATCTGCTCGCGCGCCGCGCTCAGTTCACCGGTGACACGCTTGAGGTAGTCGCGCAGCTTGTCTTCATTCGCCATGTCAGAGTCCGAACTTCTCGTCGATGAACTGGAACAATTCGTCGTCCGACGCGTCGTCGAGCTGCTGCGACACGTCCGCCGCGGGCCGCGTCACCAGCTCCTCCAGCCGCCGTGCCGCGCGGGAGAGCCGTTCGTTCTCGCCGTCGGTCAGCTCCGTGGCGTCCAGGGCGGCGAGCGCCGCCTCCAGTGCGTCCACGCCCGTGTCGGCCCGTGCGGCGACGCCGAGTTCGCCCAGCAGGTGCTCGGCCAGCGCGGCCGGGGTCGGGTGCTCGAAGACGAGCGTGGCGGGGAGCCGCAGTCCGGTCTCGGCGTTGAGCCGGTTGCGCAGCTCGACGCCGGTCACCGAGTCGAACCCGAGCTCCTTGAACGCCCGCTTCGTGTCCACGGGCTCCTGTGGCCCGTAGCCGAGCACCGTCGCGGTGTGGGCACGGACCAGCTCGAGGACCGGCTCGGTCCGCCGGGTGGCCGGCAGCACTTCCAGGCGCTGGCGGAGCGTGGGGCCGACGGGGGCGCCGACCGCCGGGACGGCGGCGGTGAGTTCGCGTACGTCGGGCAGGTCGGAAAGCAGCGGGCTCTGGCGGCCCGCCGTGAATGCGGTGAGGAAGCGCGGCCAGCGCACGTCGGCCACGGTCTGGCAGGGGCGGCCGGAGGCGACAGCCTGCTGGAGGGCGAGGAGGGCCGGCTCCGGGTCCATGCCGGGCACACCGTGCCGGTCCAGGACCCCCTTGACCGTCGTCTCGGCCATGCCGCCGCCGTCCCAGGCACCCCACGACACCGTGGTGGCGGGCAGCCCTTCGAGATGGCGCACCTCGGCGAGCCCGTCGAGGAACGCGTTGGCGGGCGCGTAGTTGCCCTGGCCGGGCAGGCCCACGGTGGCCCCGTAGGACGAGAACAGCACGAACGCGGCAAGGTCGTGGCCGCGCGTCAGCTCGTGCAGGTTCAGCGCGCCGCGCGCCTTGGCCCGCCACACGCGGGCGACCTGCTCCGGGTCGATGGCGTCGACGACCGCGTCGTCCAGGACGGCGGCCGTGTGCAGGACGGCGGTCAGCGGGGTGCTCTCGGGGATGCGGGCGAGGACACCGCCCAGTTGGTCCCGGTCGGACACGTCGCAGGCCTCGACGACCACCTCGGCGCCGAGCTCGCGCACCTCGCGCGCCAGGGCGTCAGCGCCCGGCGCGTCCGGGCCGCGACGGCTGGTCAGGACGATTCGCCGGGCACCGTTGTGGGCCAGCCAGCGGGCGATCCGGCCGCCGAGCACACCGGTGCCGCCCGTGACGAGGACAGTTCCGGACGGGCGCCAGGCGGTGCCGGGTACGGTCTCGTTCCGGGCGAGGCGGCGTACGAGGACGCCCTCGGGGCGCACGGCGACCTGGTCCTCGGCGCCGTTCCCGCCGAGCAGGGCGGCCAGCCGCGGCCACAAACGGCCGTCCGGTGTCCCCGGCAGGTCGATCAGCCCGCCCCAGCGGTCGGAGTGTTCGAGGGCGGCCACGCGGCCGAGACCCCACACCGCGCGCTGGACAGGGTCGACCCGATCGTCGCCTGGTCCCGTGCGGACGGCGTCCCGGGTCACGCACCACAGCGGGGCGGCGATCTCCGCGTCACCGAGCGCCTGCACGGCGAGCAGGGTCGCGGCGTAACCGGGTGGCACTGTCTGGTCCGCCGGCCCGGCGGCCAGGGCGAGCAGCGAGAGGACACCGGCGAACTCCGGCTGAGGCAGGACCTCCTGGTCGTCCCAGACCTCCCGGAGCCGCTTGGCGAACAGTGCCCGCTCCTCGCCGGGCGCCCAGGTGAGGGTGTCCAGCTCGACACCCGCGTCCTCGAGGCCGCGCACCACCGCGTCGGCCGAGGCGCTCCCGGTGGGGAGCAGTACCAGCCAGGGGGCGGGCGGCAGCAGGCCGGATGGGACGTCGGCCGACTTCCAGTCGATGTGGTAGCGCCAGTTCCGCACCGTCATGCCGCTCTGCGAGCGGCGGCGCCATGAGGACAGGGCCGGGACCAGTTCGGCGAGGGACGCGGCGGGGTCGACGTCCAGCCCGGTGGCGAGCGCGTCGAGGTCGCCGCTCTCCACGGCCGACCAGAACGCGGCGTCCTCCGCGGTGACGGCAGCCGGCGGGCGGTCCTTCCCCTCGGCCGGGTCGAGCCAGTAGCGACGGTGCTGGAAGGCGTACGGCGGCAGGTCCACGACGCGCGCGCCGTGGAAGACCGGGTCCCAGCGGACGTCCGCGCCGCACACGTGGGCCTCGGCGACCGAGGTCAGGAAGCGGTCCCAGCCCCCGGCGCCGCGGCGCAGGCTGCCGATCGCGGCGACGCCGTCGGCGCCCGCGGTCTCCTCCACGGCCATGGTCAGGACGGGGTGGGGGCTGGCCTCGACGAACAGCCGGTGCCCCAGGGTGGTGAGCGACTCGACGGCGGAGGCGAACTCCACCGTCGTCCGCAGGTTCCGGAACCAGTACTCGGCGTCGAGTTCCGCGGTGTCGAGGAGCGTGCCGGTGACCGTGGAGAAGAACCCCACGTCGCTGGAGCGGGGCCGGATCGGTGCCAGGGCCGCGAGCAGTTCCTCGCGTAGACCGTCGACCTGCGCGGAGTGGGAGGCGTAGTCCACCGGGATGCGGCGGGACCGTACGCCCTGCTCGGCGCATTCCGCCATCAGTTCGTCCAGGGCGGCGGGCGCGCCGGAGACGACGGTCAGCCCCGGGGCGTTGACCACGGCCACGGACAGCTGTCCGCCCCACCTCCTGATGCGCCGCTCGGCCTCGGCCCGGGGCAGCGCCACGGACACCATGCCGCCCCGGCCGGCCAGCGACCGGGCGATGGCCTGGCTGCGGAGCGCGACGATGCGGGCGCCGTCCTCCAGGGACAATCCGCCGGCGACGCAGGCCGCGGCGATCTCGCCCTGGGAGTGGCCGACCACGACGGCGGGCGCCACGTTGTGGGACCGCCAGAGTTCGGCCAGCGAGACCATGACCGCCCACAGCACGGGCTGGACCACGTCCACCCGGCGCAAGGCGTCCTCGTCGGTGAGGACCGCCGCCGGGTCCCAGTCGACGAAGGGGCTGAGCGCACGCTCGCACGCTGTGAACGCCTCAGCGAACACCGGCGACCGGTCGAGCAGGTCACGGGCCATCCCGGCCCACTGGGAGCCCTGGCCGGGGAAGACCAGGACGGGACCGGGGTCGCCGTCGTCGGAGCGGGCGTGGCCGGTGCCGGTGATCAGGGCGGCCGCCTGGTCGCCCGAGGACAGGGTGTCCAGCCCCCGCAGGAAGTCGTCGCGGTCCTCGGCCACCACGACCGCGCGGTGCTCGAAGGCGGTCCGGGTGGTGGCGAGGGAGTGGCCGATGTCGCGGGGAGAGAGCTCGGGCCGGTCCTGTACGTGCCGATGGAGGGCGGCGGCCTGGGCCCGCAGCGCCTCCTCCGTTTTCGCGGCGAGTACCCAGGGCAGCGGTCCCTGCCCCTCGGGGGCCGTGCCGGTGACCCGCGCCCAGTCGATGTCGACGCCCTCGGAGCCGAGCGTGGCGAGGAGGTGCTCCAGCGTGTCGACGGCGGGCGTGTCTCGGCGGCAGGTGGGCAGCACCGGGGTGTCGTCGGCCCTGCCGCGCGCGGCGAGGGTGTGCTCCAGGGACCTGCGCAGCACGGGGTGGGGGGCGATCTCGACGATGCCCAGCCGGGCGTTGCCGTCGGCCAGGGTGCGTACGGCCTCGTCGATCAGCATCGGCCGGCACATGTTCCGGGCCCAGTACTCCGCGTCGAGGCCGGTGCCGTCCAGGAGGTCGCCGGTGACGCCGGACAGGAAGGGCACATGGCCCGGGCAGGGTGCGATGTCCGCGAGCAGTTCGGTGAGTTCTCCGGCGAGCGGGAGCAGCTCGGCACTGTGCGAGGGGTAGTCGATGGCCACCCGGTACGTCGTGACACCGGCGTTGCCGAGTTCGCGTTCGACCTCGTGGATCATGTCCGTGCGTCCGGACAGGCAGACCTGGCGGGGCGAGAGGTGCCCGGCCACGGTGACCCGGTCCCCGGCGAACGCGGCGGCGTCCTCGGGGGAGAGGTCGCAGACGATCATCGTGCCGAGGCCGACGGCCCGCTCGGCGACGAGCCGGGACCAGACGGTGATGACCCGGGCACCCTGGTCGAGGGTGAGCGCACCGCAGACGACGGCGGCCGCGACCTCGCCGACGCTCTGCCCGAACACGACGTCGGGGGTGACGCCCCACCGTGCCAGCGTGCGGGCGACGGAGACCTGGAGGGCGAACAGCACCGGCTGGAGGACCTCGGTGCGGTCGAGCCGGCTGTCCCCGGCGACCAGTTCGTCCACGACGGACCAACCGGTCTGCGCGGCGACCGCACGGTCGACGTCGGCGAGGAACTCCCGAAAGGTGGGCTCGGCCAGCAGGTCACGGCCCATGCCGACCCACTGGGAGCCGTGTCCGGAGAAGCAGAATGCGACGGTGGGGGCACTCGCCCTGCCGTCCCGTGCCGCCTCGCGCACGACGGCCGGCACGGCGAGGGGACGCCGGTGAGGGGCCTCGCTCAGGGCGAGGTGGACGTTGGTTCCACCGAAGCCGAAACCGCTGACCCCGGCGTGGCGGGGGCCCTCGGGCCAGTCCCGCCGGGCCGCGACCACGTCGAGGGCCTGTCCGGTGAAGTCGATGTGCGGATGGGGCTGCCGGAAGTGGAGGCTCGCCGGGATCTCGCCGTGGTGCAGCGCCAGCGCCGTCTTGAGGACGCCCAGCACACCGGCGGCGGGCTCCAGGTGACCGAAGTTGGTCTTCGCCGATCCGAGAAGCAGGGGGGTGGTGCGCCCCGGAGCGAACACCTCGCCCAGCGCGGCCGCCTCGATCGGATCGCCCAGGGGGGTCCCGGTGCCGTGCGCCTCCACGTACGACACGCGGTGCGGCGCTATGCCCGCCTCGCGCCAGGCGTTGCGGACGACGTCCACCTGCGCGCGCGGGTTGGGTGCGGTCAGTCCGTTGGAGGCGCCGTCGTTGTTGGCCGCGCTGCCGCGCAGCACCGCGTAGACGCGGTCGCCGTCCCGCAGGGCGTCGCAGAGGCGTCGCAGGACGACCATGCCGCAGCCCTCGCCGCGGACGTATCCGGCGCCGTCCGCGTCGAACGCGCGACACTGCCCGGCCGGGTTCATCCCGCCGAACTTCGTCATGGCGACCGTCGTGTGGGGGTGCAGCATCAAGCTGATGCCGCCCGCGAGTGCGACGTCGGACTCCCCGCGGCGCAGGCTGTGGGCGGCCAGGTGCACGGCGGCCAGCGACGAGCTGCACGCCGAGCCGACGGACAGCGCGGGCCCCTGGAGTCCCAGGGCATAGGCGATCCGGGCCGGCACGATCGAGGTGTCCCAGCCGACGGCCGAATGCGAACCGATCGCCTCCGGGTCGGCCCCGGTGGCCAGGTGGTACTCCTGCCACATCGTCCCGACGAACACACCGGTACGGCTTCCGGCCAGGGCCGAGGGCACGATGCCGGCGTCCTCGAGGGCCGCCCAGGCGACTTCCAGGGCGATCCGCTGCTGCGGGTCCATCCGGGCGGCCTCGGCCGGCGAGATCCCGAAGAAGGCGGCGTCGAAGCCGGCGACGTCGTCGAGGAATCCGCCCCGTCGGGTGGTCGCTTTGCCTGGGGCCCGGACGTCCTCGTCGAACCAGTCGTCGGCGTTCCAGCGGTCCGCCGGCACCTCGCCGACGGCGTCCTCGCCCGCGACCAGGCTCTCCCAGAGCTCCCGGGGGGTGGTGATGCCGCCCGGCAGCCGGCAGCCGAGACCGACGATGGCGATCGGCTCGGTGGCAACGGTGCCCCGGTGCTCCGGGCCGGGGGGAGCCGCCGGCCGTCGCTCACCGGCGAGCACCGCGGACAGTTCCGCCACGGTCGGGTGCTGCCACAGCGTCCAGGCGGGTACGGGGCGTCCCAGCCGTTTCGACAGGTCGTCGGCAAGGCGAGTCGCGCCCAGCGAGTCGACGCCAAGGTCGCGCAGTGCCACCGTCGCGGGGACGCGGTCCGGCGTGACCCCGAGCAGCTCCGCCACGGCACCGCGCAGGAATGCCGCGATACCCGCGGCACCGGTCTCGACGGCCATTCCCGTCGTGTACACGCCCATCTGACACCCTTCGGTCGGCCGGCCTGGTCCTGCGCCGGTCGATGCCGGACACCGGCATCGGGCGGGAAACCGCCTGCCCAAGCGCACCACGCGGAACTTGACACCGAGTGGACTCGGCTCCGCGCGGGACTCGACTTCGGCCTGGGCCGTGAAGGGACGTCGGAGGTGAGGGGCCGCCGGGCCCCTCACCTCCTGGTGGTACGAGGGGTCAGTGGCCGCCCCCCGGGATCGCCGCGATCAGCTCGGCCGCCATCACGCCTGGCTGCTCGAGCGGCGCGGCGTGCGTGCCCTCGATGCTCCGGCGCACGAACGAGCCGCGTGTCAGCACGCGCCAGTCGTCCATGGCCTCCGGGGAGACCGCCGGGTCGTCGGTGGCCGCGATCGCGACGACCGGCACGTCCAGCCCCTCCCGGCGCAGGCCCTTCAGTGCCGCCTGGTGGTTCTCGCCCAGCTCGGTGTCGGCCCGCAGCCGCACGACATACTCGGCGAGCAGCTCCTCGTTCTCCAGGATCTGACGGGGCAGCAGACCCTCGAACGTCTGGGCCAGGTGCGCCGTGGACGTGCCGTCCCAGGCCGTCGCGCTCTCCCCGATCCTGCGGACGGTTTCGGTGACCTCCGCGTACGGGGTCTGGGCGCAGGCCACAACGAGGGAGAGCGGCGGAGTGTCGGGCCGGTCACCCAGCCGGTGGGCGACCTCCCACGCCAGCCAGGATCCCTGGCTGTGGCCGTAGAGGACCAGCGGGACGTCGGCGTACCCGGCCAGTGCCGCCGCGACCTCGTCGGCCATGACCATCATGTCCGTCATGGGCGGCTCGTCGGTGCGCGCCTCCCGGCCGGGCAACTGGACGGCGAGGAGTTCGACCCCCTCGGGCAGGCTGCGGATCAGCGGAACGTATCCGCCCGAGGTGCCTCCCATGCCGGGCATGGCCACGACCCGGGCGTGCGGCCGCACGGCGGGCTTCAGCAGCCGCAGCCACGGGGTGCCCGCGGACTTGTCCGGCCGCGGTCCGATGGCCGGCTTGTGGAACAGTTCACCGAGCAGGTACCGGCCGAGATCCTCGCAGGTGGTGTACCGGACGAAGACGTCCGTTGTGAGCGCGAGTCCCGTGGCGCGGGCGAGGGTGCCACGCACCGTGACGGCCATCAGGGAGTCGAAGCCGAGCTGCTGGAGCGGCTGGTCCACGTTCACCTTCTCGGGTACCAGCCCCAGCACCTCCGCCGCCTCGGCCCTGATCAGCTCGACGATCGTGTGCAGCCGTGCCTGTTCGCCCAGCCGGGCGAGTTCGCCCCGTAGCCGGTCGCCCGCCCGCGGGTCGGCCGCCAGGGCGGTGGACAGCGCCGCCCGCGCCTCGGGGATCTCCTCGATCAGCGGACGGGGCCGGGACGCGCTGTAGGTGGGTGCGAAGCGTGTCCAGTCGATGTCGGCCACGCCGAGGGCCGTCAGACCGGCGTCGAGCGCGGTCCCCAGCGCGTGCAGGGCGTGCGCGGGCTCCATGGAGAGCAGACCGCGTGCCTCGACCTGCCTCTCGTCCTCGGCGGTCAGCATGCCGGCGCCCGCCCAGCCGCCCCAGTGGACGACCGTGGCGGCCTGGCCCCGCTCCCGGCGGTGGCGGGCGAGCGCGTCCAGTCCGGAGTTGGCCGCGCCGTACACGGCCTGGTGGCCGCCGCCCCAGAGGCTGGCGCCACTGCCATACAGCACGAACGCGTCCAGCGCGCGGCCGCCGAGCACCTCGTGCAGGTTCCAGGCGCCACGGACCTTGGCGGCCAGTCCCGCGCCCATCTGCCCGGCCGTGACCGCGCCGAGGGGCGCGTTGCGGTTGACGCCCGCGAGGTGGGCGACCGTGCGCAGCGGGGCATCGGCCGTGTCGCTGCGGGCGATCAGTTCCCGGACCTGACGGAGATCGGCGACGTCGCAGGCGGCCAGGGTGACGGTGACGCCCTTCGGGGTCAGTTCCTCCCGCAGCGCCGTCACTTCGGGGGTCTCCCGGGCGCTGCGGGACGCCAGCACCAGGTGCCCGGTCCCGCGGTCCACCAGCCAGCGGGCCAGCTGGAGGCCAAGACCGCCCGTGCCGCCGGTGATCAGCGCCGTGCCCGTGGTCGACCAGGTCTGCGGACCCGGCCGCGGCGCGGTCCGCACCATGCGCCGTACGAACCGGCCTCGCGGGCGCAGCGCGATCTGGTCCTCGTGGTCGGCGGCGCCGACGGCCCGGACGAACTGGGCGGCCCAGCCGTCATGCGGCTGTGCGGGCAGGTCGACGACGCCGCCCCACAGGGCCGGCGCTTCCAGGGCGACGACGCGGCCGAGGCCGGCGACGAGGGACCCCAAGGGCCCGGTCAGGGCCTCCGCACCGTCGACGCTGACCGCCCCGCGGGTCACCGCCCAGACCGGTACGGTCCGCCCGCTGTCGCCGAGGGCCTGCACCAGGGCCAGGACGTGACGGAAGCCGTCCGGGACCCCCGCCTCGTCGAGCCGGTCGTCGGCGCCCTCGAAGGTCACGATCCCCCGGAGTGAGGGCGGCAGCGCGGCCAGGGCGGTCGCCAGGCCGTCGCGGTCCGGGCCCACGTCGAGCCTGTGCACGGTGGCGCCCGAGGCCCGGAGCGCGCGGTCGAGCTCGGCGGCCGGGCCGTCCTCGCCCCCGCCGCCGATCAGGGCCCAGTCGCCGTCCGGGGCGGGACCCGTCCCAGCCGGCTCGGACGGCCGCCAGACCTCGTCGTACAGCCAGGAGGCGACCGTGGCGTCGAGGCGCTGCCTGTCCTGCCACGCGGTGAGCAGCGGCAGCAGCTCCTCGATCCCTGACCGCAGCCGCTCCGGAGCGCCCAGCAGAGCCGCGACCCCGTCGACGCCGCCGTCGCTGACCGCCTTCCAGAAGGCGTCAGCGGGCGTGGCGGCGGCCGGGGCGGGAGTCTTCGCCTGCTCGGCCCAGTACCGCTGCCGCTGGAACGCGTACCCGGGCAGCGCGGCGACCGCGCCGGCGCCCAGGCACCGGTCCCAGTCGACGGGGACGCCGTGCACGTGCAGCAGTCCCGCGGTGCGCAGCACCTCGCTCAGGCCGCCCCGTCCGTTGTACAGGGTGGACACGACCACGGCCCGGTCGTCGCCCAGGAGCAGGGCGCCGTCCGTGAGCGGCATCAGCAGCACCGGGTGCGGGCTGACCTCGAGGAACACATCGACGCCGTCGGCGAGAAGCCGTTCCTGGGCGAGGTCGAGCCGGACCGGCTCGCGCAGGTTGCGGCACCAGTAGGCCGCGCCAAGATCCTCGCCCGGCAGCGGGGCGCCGGTGACGGTCGAGTAGAACGGCACCTCGCCCGCGCGCGGCCGCAGCGTCGCCAGTTCCGCCGCGAGGGTGGGGACGACGGCGTCCATGTAGTGGCTGTGCGAGGCCACCGGGGCGTCCAGCCGGCCGCACGGGACGTCCTCGTCGTCGAGAAGGTTCAGCAGCTCGTCGACGGCCTGCGCGTCGCCGGACAGCGCCACCGAGCGGGGGGTATTGACCGCGGCGACCGAGATCGTGCCCTCATACGGGGCGATCCGGTCCAGGACCTCCTCCAGCGGCAGGTCCACCACGGCCATACGGCCCGTTCCGGCCCGGTCCTGCAGTGCGGTGCTGCGGACCATCGTGATGCGCGCGCCCTCCTCCAGGGTCAGGGCCCCGGCGACGACCGCGGCCGCCACCTCGCCCTGCGAGTGTCCGACGACGGCCGTGGGCTGCACGCCGAGCGAACGCCAGAGCGCCGCCAAGGCGACGTACATCGTGAAGGTCAGCGGCTGGCCGACGTCCAGGCGCGACCAGGACGAGGCGTCCGCCTCGCGCAGCAGCTCCACGACCGAGCGCCCGAGGTAGGGGGCGAACGCCGCGTCGCACTCCTGCGCGACCTGGGCGAACACCTCGGACTGTTCGAGCAGTTCCCGGCCCATCCCGGCCCACTCGCTGCCCTGCCCGGGGAAGACGAAGACCGGCCCGCGGCGTTCGGCGGCGGTCCCCTCGGCCAGGCTCCGGTGGGAGCGGTGCTCGGCGAGGGCGGTCAGCGCCTCGGCCGCCTCCGTCGCCGTCCGCGCGGTGATCGAGGCGCGGGCGGCGAAGTGGGTGCGGCGGCGGGCGGCGGTGGCCGCGACGTCGTGCAGCGCGACGTCGGGGTGGGTGCCCAGCCAGGAGGCCCAGCGGGCGGCCTGCGCCCGCAGCGCCGTCTCGTTCTTCGCAGACAGGACGACGGGCAGCTCCGTGTCCGTCGCCGCGGTGGGAGCGTCCTCGCGGGGCGCGGGCGCCTCTTCGAGGACGACATGGGCGTTGGTGCCGCCGATACCGAACGAGGAGACGCCGGCGCGGCGCGGCCGCCGCGAGTCCCACGGGGCGGTCTCCGTGCTGACCCGGAACAGCTCGGGGTCGAGGCCCATCTCGGGGTTGGGGCGTGTGAAGTGGAGGCTCGGCACGAACTCCCGGTGGTGCAGGCTCAGCACCGCCTTGAGCAGACCGGCGACGCCCGCTGTGGCATCGGTGTGGCCGATGTTCGTCTTCACCGAGCCGAGCGAGCAGGGTTCGTCCCGCTCGGCGGTCGCGAAGACCTCCTGCAGCGCCTGCACCTCGATCGGGTCACCCAGGGCCGTGCCCGTGCCGTGCGCCTCGACGAGACCCACGGTGTCCGGGGTGATGCCCGCCGCCGCCTGCGCGGCCGCGATCACCTGTGCCTGGCCCGAGATGCTCGGCGCGGTGAAGCCGACCTTGTCGGAGCCGTCGTTGTTGATGGCGCTGCCGCGCACCAGGGCGTAGACCGTGTCGCCTGAGGCGAGAGCGTCGGAGAGCCGGCGCAGCACGACCACGCCGACGCCGTCGCTGAACACGGTGCCCGCTCCGTCCGCGTCGAAGGCCCGGCACGCGCCGTCGGGGGAGACGACCATGCCTTCCTGGTACGGGTAGCCGTTCTTGAGCGGCACGGACAACGAGGACGCGCCGACCAGGGCGACGTCGGACTCGCCGCGCAGCAGGCTCTCCCGGGCCAGGTGGGTGGCGACCAGCCCCGTCGAGCAGGCGGTCTGCACGTTGAGCGCCGGACCGCGCAGATTCAGCTTGTGTGCCACCCGGGGAGCGAGGAAGTCACCTTTCGTGCCGACCATGTTCCGGTAGAAGGAGGACAGATCGGTCACGTCGTCCTGCTGGTACCCGCCGAATCCGGAGCCGCCGAAGACCGCGATGGCCCCGTCGAAGGAGTCGGCGACGATGCCCGCGTGTTCCAGTCCCTCCCAGGCGCATTCCAGGAAGAGCCGGTGCTGGGGGTCCATGGCCTCGGCCTCGGACCGCGAGTAGCCGAAGAACCCGGCGTCGAACAGGTCGGCGTCCTCGACATAGCCCTTGGCCCTGACGTACGCGGGGTCGGCCAGCAGCGCGTCGGGCACGCCCGCCTCGCGCAGCTCCTCGTCGGTGAACCGGCGGATGAAGTCCCGGCCCTCCCGCAGCCCGCGCCAGAACGTGTCGATGTCCGGGGCGCCGGGCAGCCGGCAGGCCATTCCCACGATCGCGATCGGCTCGTCGGAGGAGGGGCGCATGCCCCGCTCGACGCGTGTGCCGTGCGCCGTCTCCCCGCCCAGGTGGGCGGCGAGACGGCGCACGGTCGGGTAGCGGAACACGGCGGAGAGCGGGAACTCGCGGCCGATTCCGGCGCAGATCAGCTGGTGTGCGCTGAGGGCCGACATCGAGCTCGCGCCGAGATCGAAGAATCCCTTGTCGCGCTCGATGCGGGTGAGCCCGAGGACGGACTGCCACGCGGCGGCGACGATGTCCTCGACCGACCCGGAGCCGTCGGCCGCACGGCCGGGGCCGGCCGCGGGCTCCGCGACGGACAGCGGCAACGCGCGCAGCGCGCTGCGGTCGATCTTCTGGTTGGGGGTGTGCGGCAGTTCCGTCCTGCGGACCAGCCGCGCGGGAATCATGAAGGACGGCAGCCGTCCGGCCAGCCGCTCGCGTACGGCCCCCTCGTCCGCCGACTCCCCGGCCGGCACCCAGTACAGGAAGAGCTGCTGGTCGCCGGGGGTGTCCTCGCGGACGACGGCCGCGCAGGAAGCGACCTCGGGGCACTCGCCCGCCACGGCCTCGATCTCGCCCAGCTCGATGCGGTGGCCGCGCAGCTTGGTCTGGGCATCGGTGCGCCCGCAGAATTCCAGGCTGCCGTCGAGCCGGTAGCGCACGACGTCGCCGGTGCGGTACATGCGCTGTTCGGGCAGGCCCGTCGGATCGGGGACGAAACGGTCGGCGGTGAGCTCGGGACGGTGGAGGTAGCCGCGGGCCACGCCCAGGCCGCCGATCCACAGCTCACCCCGGGCACCGCGCGGCACGGGCTGCCCGCCGGCGTCCAGCACGTACAGGCGGTTGCCGTGCAGCGGCCGGCCGAGCGCGATGTCGCCCGGCTCCACGGTCCAGGCCGACGACCACACGGTGGTCTCGGTCGGTCCGTACATGTTGGTGATCTCGCCCGTGCAGTGTCGCAGCAGCTTCTTGGCGAGCGGACGGTCGAGGGCCTCGCCACCCACGAGCAGCCGGCGCAGGCCGGTCACCAGGGCACGGCCCTCGCGGTCGGCAACGAGCATGCGGGCCAGCGACGGCGTGCACTGCAGGTGCGTGGGCGAGAGGTCCCGGTAGCGGCCCCACTCCGCGACACCGCCGTCGGCGACGACCACGCGATAGCCGCGGGTCAGCGTCCACAGGAGTTCGAGCGTCGAGATGTCGAAGGACGGGCTGGTGACGGCGAGCCAGCAGTCGCCGCTGCCGCCGCCGACGGTCTCGTCCATCGCCGTGCAGAAGTTCGCGAACTGGGCATGCTCCAGCATCACGCCCTTCGGGCGGCCGGTCGATCCCGACGTGTAGATCACATAGGCGAGGTCCGCCGGAGCGGGCAGCGCGACCGGCGGCAGCGCCGCGTCCGCGCCCGGCGCCGTCAGAGCGGCGAGGTCGACCGTGAGGACGTCGATGCCCTCACCGGCCGGCTCGAACGGGTCCTGGGGAGTGTCCAGGACGACGGCCGCCCCGCTGTCCCCGACGACGTACTCCGTCCGGGAACGCGGATAGGTGGGGTCGAGCGGTATGTACGCGCCGCCCGCCATCCACACACCGAGCGCCATCACCACGAAGGCGGCGGAACGCGGGGCGTGGAGGCCGACGAGGACGTCCGGTCCGACACCCGCCTCGCGCAGGCGCCCGGCGACCGCCGACGCCGCCCCCACCATGTCCCGGTAGGTCAGCGTGTGCTCGCCGTGGACCAGCGCGACGTCCTCGGGCGCGGCGGCCGCGCGCACCAGCACCCGCTCCAGCGCGGTCCGCGAGTCCACAGGCTCGGCGGGCACCGACCCGGCCCGCTCGTCCAGCCAGCTCCGCTCGGCCTCGCCGAGCAGGGCCAGGGACCCGATCGGGGTGTCGGGCGCGCTCACCACCGAGGCCAGCAGGGTCCGGAAATTGTCCACCATCCGCTCGGCCGCGGCACGGTCCAGGACATGCGACTGGAACTCCAGCTCGCCCCGGAGCCCGGTCTCGTCGGAGACCAGCGTCAGGCCGAGCTCGAACTTCGCGGCGCCCCGGACGTTGCCGAGGGTGCTTCCCGTCCCGGGACGGGTCCAGGCATCCTCGCCCTCGCCGAGGGCGGGTGCGGAGGCGCTGATGTAGTTGAACGCGGCCCGGAAGAAGGGGTTCTCCTCGCCGGTGCGCTCGCCCGCGGCGGTCCGCACGATCTCGGTCAGCGGCACGCTCTGGTGCTCCAGGACACCAAGTACCCGCGGGCGCATGGACTCCAGCACCTCACGGAAGGCGGGGTCGCCGGTCAGGTCGCAGCGCAGCGGCAGCGTGTTCGCCAGGAAACCGGCCAGGCCCGCCGTACCGGACAGCCGGCGATTTCCCCAGACGGTGCCGACGGCGAAGTCGTCCTGGTCGCAGTAACGCCTCAGGAACACGGCGAACGCGCTGACCAGCACCGTGTACGGGGTCACCGAGACCGAGGCGGCGAGCTGCTCCAGCTCGTCCCGCAGGCCGACGGGCACGCCGAAATACACCGCGTCGCCCTCTGCGCCGTCGGTCTCCTGCCGCGGACCGGGCGGAAACTCCAGCCTCGGCACGTCCGCCAGCTCCCGGCCGAAGAAGTCCAACGCCGGGGCGAAGCGGTCCTCACGCACCCAGCGCTCCTCCCACAGCGCGTAGTCGCCGAGCTGGTGCTCCACCGAGGGGCGCTCGGGCTCCCGGCCGTCACGGAACGCGTGGTACGCCTCGTACAGGTCGTGCAGGAAGATCCCGGACGACCAGCCGTCCGTGATCGCGTGGTGCAGGACGAAGCAGACCAACTGCCCGCCGTCGGGCAGGTCCAGGAGGAGTCCCCGTACGAGGCCCCCGCCGTCGACGGTGAACGGAGTCAGCTCCTCGCGACGCAGACGCTCCTCCACCGCCCGCTCGTCGGCCCGCGACAGGTCCTCCCGGACCACCGGGACCTCGGCGGACGGCTGCACTACCTGGACCAGGCCTTCGGGCTCTGCGCGCAGGGTGGTGCGCAGGGACTCGTGCCGGTCCACCACCCAGGCCAGCGCCCGCCCGAGGACCTCCTGGTCCAGCGGACGCTCGGCCCGCTGCCGGAACACCGTGTTGTACTGCGGGGAACCGGGGTGCAGGTGCTCCATGAACCACAGGCGGCGCTGCCCGTGGGTCGCCGGATAACGGGAGACGCCCGCCGCCCGCGACAGCGCCGGCAGCTCGGCCCCGCCAGCCGGCACCGCCGGAGCCGTCAGGTCGTCGAAGACCTCCGCCAGCAGGAACTCGGAAATTGCCCGCGAGGTCGGGTGGCTGAATGCCAGGTCGGAGGGGAGCTGGGCACCACCCGCCTCGTCGGAGAGCCGCTTGCGTAGCTCCACCGCCATCAGCGAGTCGATGCCCAGCTCCTTCAGCTGCTGCTCCGCGCCGACACCGTCCGCCCCGGACACCCCCATGACCAGGGCGACCTCACGGCGTACCAGCTCGGTCAGGACCGTGAGCCGCTCCGCCTCGGGCGTGCCGGCCAGCCGGTCGCGGAGCGAGCCGCCGCCGCTGTGCTGCGCGGCCTCGCGCAGCTTGGCCCTGGGCCGGACGAGCGCCCGGAACAGCGCCGGGAGCCCGGCGTCGGCGCCGCGCTGGAGCGCGCCCGTGTCGAACTTCACCGGGACGAGGTGCGCCTCGGGGCGGCGCAGAGCCGCGTCCAGCAGGTCCAGGCCCTCGGGAACGCTCAGCGCGTGGGCACCCTGGCGGCGCATCCTGGCGAGTTCGGCCTCGCCGAGGTGGGCGGTCATGCCCGTGCCGCTCTGCGCCCACAGGCCCCACGAGAGGCTCACCGCGGGCAGGCCCCGCCGGCGCCGGTAGGCCGCGAGGGAGTCCAGGAAGGCGTTGGCCGCGCCGTAGTTGCTCTGGCCCGGCGAACCGAGCGTGCCCGCGGCGGAGGAGAACAGGACGAACGCGGCGAGGTCCAGCTCGGCGGTGAGCTCGTGCAGATGGGTCGCGCCGTCCGCCTTGGGACCGAACACGGTGGCCAGCCTCGTGTCGTCCTGCCCCCGCACCATTGCGTCGTCGATGACGCCGGCGAGGTGCAGGACGGCCGTCCAGGGCCGGTCGGCGGCGTGGTCCGCGAGCACCCCCGCGACCTGATCGCGGTCGGACATGTCGCAGGCGACGATCCGGACTTCCTCGGCACCCGCCGCACGCAGCTCGGCGGCCAGGTCGGCCGCGCCGGGCGCATCCGGCCCGCGGCGCGAGGTCAGGACCAGATGGCGTACGCCATGCTCGCGCACCAGCCGCTCCGCGACGGCCCGGCCGAGCTCACCGGTACCACCGGTGACCAGCACGCCGCCCTCGGGGTCCAGCGGCCGGGGGACGGTCAGCACCACCTTGCCGGTGTGCCGGCCCTGCCCCATGTACCGGAAGGCGTCGGGGGCGTTGAGCAGGTCGTACGCCGCGAACGGGAGCGGCGTGAGGGCGCCCCCGTCCAGCAGCTCGGTGAGCACGGCGAACATCTCGGCGATCCGCTCGGGTCCGCTCTCGATGAGGTCGAACGCCTGGTAGCGGACCCCAGGGCGGGCTGCGGCGACCTCGTCCGCGTCGCGGACGTCGGTCTTGCCCATCTCCAGGAACCGGCCTCCGTCGGACAGCAGCCCCAGGGAGGCGTCCACGAACTCCCCGGCAAGCGCGTTCAGCACGACGTCGATGCCCGCACCATGCCACGCGGCCGCGAAGCCGGTGTCACGGGAGGAGGCGATGTGGGTGTCGGCAAGGCCCAGGGCGCGCAGCGCCGGCCACTTGCCCGTGCTCGCCGTGCCGTACACCTCGGCGCCGAAGTGCCGGGCGAGCTGCACGGCCGCCATGCCGACACCGCCCGCCGCGGCGTGGACCAGCACCTTCTCGCCCGGCCGCAGCGCGCCCAGGTCGGTGAGCGCGTAATAGGCGGTGAGGAAGGCCAGCGGCACGGTCGCCGCCTCGGCGAAGCCCAGCGCGTCGGGTATCCGGGCGACCACCCGGGCGTCCGCGCGGACCTCGGTGCCGAACGTGGCGACGGACAGGCCCATGACCCGGTCGCCGACGCGCAGGTGGGTCACCTCCGCGCCCGTCTCCAGCACCTCGCCGGCGAATTCGAGTCCCAGCTCCGGCGCGTGGACCATGTCCAGGGCGTTGAGGACGTCACGGAAGTTCAGACCGGCGGCCCGGGTGCGCACGCGCACCTCTCCGGCGCCGAGCGGCGTGGACTGGTCCGTCGGCACGGCGGCGAAGGTGTCGAGCCGGCCCTTTTCACGGATCGTCAGGTGCCAGGGGGAATCCCCGGCAGGCGGGGTCACCGCGCTCACTGAGCCCCGCGCGCGCACCAGGCGCGGGGCGTACGCGGAGTCCGCGCGCAGCGCCAGTTCCGGCTCCCCGTCCAGGGCGAGCGCGGCACCGATCACCGCGGGATCCGATGGTTCGCCCCCGAGATCGATCAGACGCAGGACACGCTCGGGGTGCTCCGCCCGCGCGGTGCGGACCAGACCCCACACTGCGGCGTGGGCGAAGCCGGGAGCACCGTCTTGCGGGCCGACCGCGAGCGCGTCCCGGGTCACCCAGACGAGCTCGGTGCCGGACAGCCGCTCCTCCGTCAGCACCTGCTGGACGAGCGACAGCGCGTCCCGTGTGGCCGCGAGCGCCAGCTCGGCGGCCGGGGCATCGAGGTCCAACCCGGCGTCGGGGCGGGCGGCGGTCAGGTCCACGACGATCCGCCGGGGGGTGGCGTCGGGGGCGAGCCCGTCGGACGTCTTTGCTCCGAGGGCGTCCCCGACGGCGCCGCCGTGGCCCAGCACCAGCAGCCCCTCGGGCGAAGGGCGGTCCTCGCCGTCGAGGACGACCTGCTGGAAGTCGAGGCGGTACAGGTGGTCCACGCCGGACTCCTGGGCCGCCCGCAGCTGCGCGGCCGTCGCGCGCTGCATCTCCAGGGCGCGCGCCCGCAGGACCGGCTCGCCCTCGGCGTCGGTCACCAGGACGCTCGCCACCGGAGAACCGCCCGGGTCCTGGGACTGCGGCAGCTCGATGCGGACTCGCAGCTCCGTGGCGCCGGTCGCGTACAGCTCCACGTCTGACCACGCGAACGGAAGGATCACCGTGTCCGCGTCCGGCGTGTCATCCGAGGTGGTGATGCCGGCGAGGACGTGCAGCGCGCTGTCGAGCAGAGCCGGGTGCACCCCGTATCCGTCGGGCGTGCCCGCCTGTTCGGGCAGGACGAGGCGTCCGTAGGCGACGCGTCCGCTCGTGCGCAGTTCCTGGAGGGCCCGGAAGGCAGGCCCGTAGGTGAAGCCCTGGGCATCCAGGCGCTCGTAGAACCCGTCGAGTTCGACGGGCTGGGTGTCCTGCACGGGCCAGGTGCGCAGCTCCGGCGCACCGGCGGTCTCCTCCGCGGTGGCACCGGCCAGTTCACCGGTCGCGTGCAGGGTCCAGGCGCCGGGCTCGGCGGTGTCCTCGGGCTGGCTGTAGACCGCGAGGGAACGGTGGCCGTGCTCGTCCGGTCCCTCGACAAGGACGTGCAACCTGACCGGGGCGCCGGCACGCAGCGCCAGCGGCCTGGAGAGCGACAGCTCCCGGACGCGGGGGGCGTCGACGGCCCGGCCGACGGCGAGTGCCACGTCCAGCAGGCCGGTCCCGGGCATCAGGACTCCGCCGAAGACGGCGTGGTGGGCGAGCCAGGGGTGGGTGGTGAGGGAGAGGCGTCCGGTGAGGAGGTGTCCGCTGTTGTCGGGGAGTTCGAGGGTGGCGGCGAGGAGGGGGTGGTGGGTGGGGGTGAGTCCGGCGGTGGTGAGGTCGGTGGTGGTGTTCTGGGTGGCGGGCAGCCAGTAGCGCTGGTGTTGGAAGGCGTAGGTGGGCAGGGGGTGGGGGGTGGTGTGGGTGGGGTTGTAGTAGGTGTGCCAGTGGGGGGTGGTGCCGGTGGTGATGAGGTGGGTGAGGGCGTGGGTGAGGCTGTGGGTGGGGGGCTGGTTTGTGCGGTGGGTGGTGATGATGTGGGCGTGGGTGGTGTCGGGGAGGGTGTTGGTGGTCATGGCGGCGGCGGTGCCGTCGGGGCCGAGGTCGAGGTAGGTGGTGACGCCGAGGGTGTCGAGGGTGTGGATGCCGTGGGCGAAGCGGACGGCTTCGCGGACGTGGCGGGTCCAGTAGTCGGCGTCGGTGGTGGTCAGGGGTTGGCCGGTGAGGTTGGAGACGAGGGGGATGGTGGCGGGGTGGTAGGTGAGGGTGTCCAGGGTGGTTTTGAATTCCTGGAGCATGCCGTCCATGTGGGGTGAGTGGAAGGCGTGGGAGACGTTGAGCCATTTGGTTTTGCGGCCGTCGTCCTCGAAGTGGCGGGTGATGTGTTCGACGGCGTCGTCGTCGCCGGCGATGACGGTGGAGCGGGGTCCGTTGAGTGCGGCGATGGAGACGCGGTCGGTGAGGTGGGGCAGGACCTCGTCCTCGGTGGCTTGGAGGGCGACCATGGCGCCGCCGGTGGGCTGGGCCTGCATGAGGCGGGCGCGTGCGGCGACCAGGGTGCAGGCGTCTTCGAGGGTGAGGATGCCGGCGATGTGGGCGGCGCTGATCTCTCCGATGGAGTGGCCGATGAGGTAGTCGGGGGTGATGCCCCAGCTTTCGATGAGGCGGTAGAGGGCGACCTCGAAGGCGAAGAGGGCGGGCTGGGTGTGGCGGGTTTCGTCGATGCGGTGGTCGGTGGTGGTGAAGACGGTGTCGTGGAGGGAGTGTCCGGTGAGGGGGTCGAGGTGGGTGGCGATGGTGTCGAAGGCGGTGGTGAAGGCGGGGTAGGCGGTGTAGAGGTCGTGGCCCATGCCGGGTCGTTGGGTGCCCTGGCCGGCGAAGACGAAGGCGAGGGGGCCCTTGGTGGGTCGGCCGGTGGTGATGTGGGGGTGGTGTTCGCCGGTGGCGAGGGCGTTCAGGGCGGTCAGGAGTTCGGTGCGGTTCTCGCCGGTGACGGTGGCGCGGTGTTCGAAGAGAGTGCGGGTGGTGGCGAGGGCGTGGCCGATGTCCTGCGGATCGGCGTCGGGGTGGTGTTCCAGGTGTGAGACCAGACGGGCGGCCTGGTCCCGGACCGCGGCAGCCGTCCTCCCCGACACCACCCAGGGGATCACGGGCAGCCTGACCGGCGCCGAGGCCGACGACTCTCCGGAGACCTCGGAGGCATCGGAGGCGCCGGAGACCTCAGGGCTGCCGGAGGCCTCGGAACCGTCCGGCCGCTCCGTCACAGCCGACGCCTGCTCCAGGACGACATGCGCGTTCGTACCGCTCACGCCGAAGGAGGAGACGGCCGCGCGGCGGGGTCGCCCGTCGTTCTCCCAGGGGCGGCTCTCGGTGAGCAGTGCGACCTCGCCGGCCGTCCAGTCGACGTGGGTGGAGGGCTGGTCCACGTGGAGGGTCTGGGGCAGGACGCCGTGGCGCATGGCCTGCACCATCTTGATGATGCCCGCGACACCCGCCGCGGCCTGGGTGTGCCCGATGTTCGACTTGATCGAGCCGAGGTAGAGCGGCCGCCCGTCGGGGCGGTCCTGGCCGTAGGTGGCGAGCAGGGCCTGTGCCTCGATCGGGTCGCCCAGCGTCGTGCCGGTGCCGTGCGCCTCGACGGCGTCCACGTCCTTCGGTGTCAGCCGGGCGTTGGCGAGCGCCTGCTGGATGACGCGCTGTTGTGAGGGGCCGTTGGGCGCGGTCAGACCGTTGGACGCACCGTCCTGGTTGATGGCCGAACCCCGCACCACGGCGAGCACCCGGTGCCCGTTGCGCCGTGCGTCCGACAGCCGCTCCACCAGCAGCATGCCGACACCCTCGGACCATCCCGTCCCGTCGGCCGCGTCCGCGAACGGCTTGCACCGGCCGTCCTCCGACAGGCCCCGCTGACGGGAGAACTCGATGAACGTCGCCGGTGTCGCCATCACCGTGACACCGCCGGCCAGCGCGTACCTGCACTGACCGGTCCGCAGCGCCTGGATCGCCCAGTGCAGGGCGACCAGTGAGGAGGAGCATGCCGTGTCCACCGTCACCGCGGGACCTTCCAGGCCCATGGTGTACGCCACCCGGCCCGAGGTGACACTGCCCGCGTTGCCGTTGCCGAGGAAGCCCTCGAGGTCCTTGGGGACGTCACGGAGCCGGGAGACGTGGTCGTGGTACATGAGTCCGGCGAATACGCCGGTCTGCGACCCGCGCAGGGAAGCAGGGTCGATACCGGCCGACTCCACCGCCTCCCACGACGTCTCCAGGAGGAGCCGCTGCTGCGGGTCCATCGCCAGCGCCTCACGCGGGCTGATCCCGAAGAACGCCGGATCGAAGTCCGCCGCCTCGTAGAGGAAGCCGCCCTCGCGCGTGTACGACGTACCCGACCGGTCGGGGTCCGGGTCGTAGAGGTTGTCCAGGTCCCAGCCACGGTCCTCCGGGAAGGCCGAGATACCGTCCCCACCGGTGGCGACCAGGTTCCACAAACCGTCCGGGTCGGTGACCCCGCCCGGGTAGCGGCAGGCCATGCCGACGATCGCGATCGGCTCGTGCGAGTCGTCCTCGACCTGCTGAAGCTTCTCGCGGACCTGCTTCAGCTCGGCCGCGGCACGCGCCAGGTATTGACGGAACTTTTCCTCGTTAGACATCTAGCCCTCGCTGGGTTCTGCGGTCGCGTTGACGAGTGGTGGACCGGCGCTGCACCGGAACGGGACCGGCCCCGGAAGCGCGCTCGCTTCCGGGGCCGGGTGGGGGAGTGGACCTCAGATCCCCAGATCCTTGTCGAAGTAGTCGAAGAGTTCGTCGTCCGAGGCGGACAGCAAGGTGTCCTCGATGTCGGGCTCGCCCTCCGCCTCCGTGCTCTTGGTGTGCTTGGCCAGCACCGTGCGCAGCCGTTCCCGCACCTGGGTGAGGTCGTCCTGCTCGGGTGCCAGTTCGGCCAGCAGCGCTTCGAGGCCGTCGATCTGCTTGAGCAGCTGGTCGCTGACGGACTCGGGCTCCGGAAGGATCTGTTCGCCCAGGTACTGCGCCAGCAGGGCCGGGTTCGGATAGTCGAACACCAACGTGGAGGGCAGCTTCAGGCCGGTGATCCCGTTGAGCCGGTTGCGGAGCTCGACCGCGATCAGCGAGTCGAACCCCAGCTCGGAGAAGGCCACGTCCGGTTCCAGTGTGCTCCCGGAGGCGTAGCCGAGTACGGCAGCCACCTCGGCGCACACCAGGTCGGCCAGGGTCTTCCGCTGCTCCTCGGGGCCCTGCACCAGCAGCCGCTGGAGCAGCGCGGGCCCGAAGGAGGACGAGGTGCCGGAGGCGGCGGTGCGCCGCGCGGCCGGAACCAGGGCCCGCAACAGCGGGGGCACCAGCGAGCCACCGGCCTTCAGATCGAGCCGCATGGGAAGCAGTACCGGGTCCCCGACCCGGGCGGCCGCGTCGAACAGGCCCATGCCTTCGGCGGTCTCGAGGGCCAGCACGCCTCCGCGCGCCATCCGGGAGCGGTCCGCCTCGCTGAGCGCCGAGGTCATGCCGCTCGCCTGCGCCCAGGCGCCCCAGGCCAGCGACCGGCCGGGCAGTCCGGCCGACCGCCGATGCTGGGCCAGGGCGTCGAGGAAGGCGTTGGCCGCCGCGTAGTTGCCCTGGCCGGGCGCACCGACGACACCCGCCGCGGAGGAGAACAGGACGAACTCCGCCAGGTCCGCCTCCGCAGTGAGCCGGTGCAGGTTCCACGCGGCGTCGACCTTGGGACGGAACACGGCGTCCATCCGCTCCGGGGTGAGCGAGGCCAGCACGCCGTCGTCGATCACACCGGCGACGTGTACGACACCGGTCAACGGGTGCTCGGTGCCGATGGAGGCCAGGAGTGAGGCGAGCGCTTCGCCGTCCGCGGCGTCGCAGGCCTCGATGCGCGCCGAGGCGCCCAGCGCGGTGAGTTCCGCCAGCAGTTCCGGCGCGCCGTCGGCCGCCGGGCCGCGCCGGCCGGCCAGCACGAGGTGGCGTACGCCCCGCTCGCGGACCAGGTGCTTGGCCAGTTCGGCACCGAGCACGCCGGTGCCACCGGTGATCAGGACGGTGCCGGCCGCGGACAACGGCTCGTCGGTCGCGGACTCCTCCGGGGCGGGTATCCGGTCGACGGTGACCACCCGCGGCACCAGCAGCGCGCCCCCGCGCACCGCCAGCTGGGGCTCACCGTCGAGGAGCGCTGCGGTGATCTCGGCCGTCGGAGCGGCGGACAGTGCCGCGGTGGGCTCGCCGTCCAGGTCCAGCAGGCCGATCCTGTCCGGGTTCTCCGACTGCGCCGAGCGCAGTAGACCCCAGGTGGCGGCCCCCGCCAGGTCGGCGACGGACGCGTCGGGCGTGGCCGCGACCACGCCGGTGGTGACGAGTACGAGCCGGGACGGTTCGAACCGCTCCTCGGCCAGCCACTCCTGGGTCAGCCGCAGCGCGCGGCCGGTGATGGCCCGGGTGGCCGCGGGGACATCCCCCGATTCGGGCGGGCAGGCGACGAACACCACGTCCGGGACGGGTGCCCCGGCCGTCACTGCGTCCCGGAGCGCCGCGAGGTCCGGGTAGGCGGGCCCGTCGACGAGCGGTTCCCCGAGGGAGGCGTGGGAGATGTCGGGGGCCGGTACCGCGAGCTGCGGCGCGGCCATCCATTTCACCCGGTAGAGCGAGCCGCCCGAGGAAGTCCGCCCGGCGGAGATCTTCTCCCGGCTGACCGGCCGCAGGACGAGTTCCTCGATGCGGGCGACGGGGCGGCCCGCGACGTCGGCGATGTCCACCGAGACGGTGCCGTCGGCACCGGTCGGGGTCAGCCGCAGCCGCAGACCCGAGGCACCCATTGCGTACAGGGTGACGCCGTTCCAGGCGAAGGGCAGCATGGCCTCCTCGCCCATGGCCTTGGTCAGACCGACCGAGTGGAGGCCGGCGTCGAGGAGCGCCGGGTGCAGGCCGAACGCGCCCGCGGCCTCGTGGTGCTCCTCGGGCAGTGCGACCTCCGCCAGGACGTCGTCGCCGTCGCGCCACACCGCGCGCAGCCCCTGGAAGACGCTGCCGTATGCGAAACCCGCCTCGGCCGAGTGGTCGTAGAAGCCCTCGATGGAAACGGGTTCGGCGCCCTTGGGCGGCCAGACGGTCCAGTCGGGTGCCACGACCGGTTCGGGCGCGGTGGTGGTGAGCACCGCCTCGGCGTGCTGCAGCCAGGGGCCGTCCTCCGCCTGGGAGGCGACGGTGAGCCTGCGGCGGCCGTTCTCGTCCGCGGAGGCCACGAAGAGCCGCACGTTGACTCCGCCGCGCTCGGGGAGGATCAACGGCGCCTGCAGGGTGAGCTCCTCCACGTGGGAGCAGCCGACCAGGTCACCGGCGTGGACGGCGAGTTCGACGAACGCCGTCCCCGGGAACAGCACGGAACCCATGACGGCGTGGTGGGCGAGCCAGGGGTGGGTGGTGAGGGAGAGGCGTCCGGTGAGGAGGTGTCCGCTGTTGTCGGGGAGTTCGAGGGTGGCGGCGAGGAGGGGGTGGTGGGTGGGGGTGAGTCCGGCGGTGGTGAGGTCGGTGGTGGTGTTCTGGGTGGCGGGCAGCCAGTAGCGCTGGTGTTGGAAGGCGTAGGTGGGCAGGGGGTGGGGGGTGGTGTGGGTGGGGTTGTAGTAGGTGTGCCAGTGGGGGGTGGTGCCGGTGGTGATGAGGTGGGTGAGGGCGTGGGTGAGGCTGTGGGTGGGGGGCTGGTTTGTGCGGTGGGTGGTGATGATGTGGGCGTGGGTGGTGTCGGGGAGGGTGTTGGTGGTCATGGCGGCGGCGGTGCCGTCGGGGCCGAGGTCGAGGTAGGTGGTGACGCCGAGGGTGTCGAGGGTGTGGATGCCGTGGGCGAAGCGGACGGCTTCGCGGACGTGGCGGGTCCAGTAGTCGGCGTCGGTGGTGGTCAGGGGCTGGCCGGTGAGGTTGGAGACGAGGGGGATGGTGGCGGGGTGGTAGGTGAGGGTGTCCAGGGTGGTTTTGAATTCCTGGAGCATGCCGTCCATGTGGGGTGAGTGGAAGGCGTGGGAGACGTTGAGCCATTTGGTTTTGCGGCCGTCGTCCTCGAAGTGGCGGGTGATGTGTTCGACGGCGTCGTCGTCGCCGGCGATGACGGTGGAGCGGGGTCCGTTGAGTGCGGCGATGGAGACGCGGTCGGTGAGGTGGGGCAGGACCTCGTCCTCGGTGGCTTGGAGGGCGACCATGGCGCCGCCGGTGGGCTGGGCCTGCATGAGGCGGGCGCGTGCGGCGACCAGGGTGCAGGCGTCTTCGAGGGTGAGGATGCCGGCGATGTGGGCGGCGCTGATCTCTCCGATGGAGTGGCCGATGAGGTAGTCGGGGGTGATGCCCCAGCTTTCGATGAGGCGGTAGAGGGCGACCTCGAAGGCGAAGAGGGCGGGCTGGGTGTGGCGGGTTTCGTCGATGCGGTGGTCGGTGGTGGTGAAGACGGTGTCGTGGAGGGAGTGTCCGGTGAGGGGGTCGAGGTGGGTGGCGATGGTGTCGAAGGCGGTGGCGAAGGCGGGGTAGGCGGTGTAGAGGTCGTGGCCCATGCCGGGTCGTTGGGTGCCCTGGCCGGCGAAGACGAAGGCGAGGGGGCCCTTGGTGGGTCGGCCGGTGGTGATGTGGGGGTGGTGTTCGCCGGTGGCGAGGGCGTTCAGGGCGGTCAGGAGTTCGGTGCGGTTCTCGCCGGTGACGGTGGCGCGGTGTTCGAAGAGAGTGCGGGTGGTGGCGAGGGCGTGGCCGATGTCCTGCGGATCGGCGTCGGGGTGGTGTTCCAGGTGTGAGACCAGACGGGCGGCCTGGTCCCGGACCGCGGCAGCCGTCCTCCCCGACACCACCCAGGGAACGATCGGAAGGCCGGTGCGCTCCGGCGTGGTTTCGTCCCACGGTTCCGGCTCCGCATCCGGCGCCTGCTCCAGGACGACGTGCGCGTTCGTACCGCTGATTCCGAAGGAGGAGACGGCCGCGCGGCGGGGCCGCCCGTCGTTCTCCCAGGGGCGGCTCTCGGTGAGCAGCGCGACCTCGCCGGCCGTCCAGTCGACGTGGGTGGAGGGCTGGTCCACGTGGAGGGTCTGGGGCAGGACGCCGTGCCGCATGGCCTGCACCATCTTGATGATGCCCGCGACACCCGCCGCGGCCTGGGTGTGGCCGATGTTCGACTTGATCGAGCCGAGGTGCAGCGGGCGCCCGTCGGGGCGGTCCTGGCCGTAGGTGGCGAGGAGGGCCTGTGCCTCGATGGGGTCGCCGAGCTTGGTGCCGGTGCCGTGCGCCTCGACGGCGTCCACGTCGGACGGTTCGAGTCGGGCGTTGGCGAGCGCCTGCCGGATGACGCGCTGTTGTGAGGGGCCGTTGGGCGCGGTCAGACCGTTGGACGCACCGTCCTGGTTGATGGCCGAACCCCGGACCACGGCGAGCACCTGGTGCCCGTTGCGCCGTGCGTCCGACAGCCGCTCCACCAGCAGCATGCCGACACCCTCGGCGAAGCCGGTGCCGTCGGCGGCCTCCGCGAACGCCTTGCACCGCGCGTCCTCCGACAGGCCCCGCTGACGGGAGAAGCCGATGAACGTCGCCGGTGTCGCCATCACGGTGACACCGCCGGCCAGCGCGAGGGAGCACTCTCCGGAACGCACGGCCTGAGCCGCGAGGTGCAGGGCGACCAGCGAGGAGGAGCACGCCGTGTCCACCGTCACCGCGGGACCTTCCAGCCCCAGGGTGTACGCCACCCGGCCGGAGACCACACTGCTGGTGTTGCCGGTCATCAGATGCCCCTGCACCTCGTCGGGTGCCTTCGCCACACCGGACACGTAGTCCTGGCTGATGCTTCCGACGAACACACCCGTCCGGCTGCCCCGCAGCGACGTCGGGTCTATGCCGGCCAGCTCCAGCGTCTCCCACGACGTCTCCAGGAGGAGCCGCTGCTGCGGGTCCATCGCCAGCGCCTCACGCGGGCTGATCCCGAAGAACGCCGGATCGAAGTCCGCCGCCTCGTAGAGGAAGCCGCCCTCGCGCGTGTACGACGTACCCGACCGGTCGGGGTCCGGGTCGTAGAGGTTGTCCAGGTCCCAGCCACGGTCCTCCGGGAGGCCGCTGATGGCGTCCGTACCCGCGGCGACCAGGTTCCACAAACCGTCCGGGTCGGTGACCCCGCCCGGGTAGCGGCAGGCCATGCCGACGATCACGATCGGATCGTCGTCGTCCCGGGAGACGGCCGCCGCCACCGGCACGGCTGTTGTCCGGGTCCCGGTCACCTCGTCGCGTAGATGAGCGGCGAGTACGGCGGGTGTCGGGTAGTCGAAGACCAGGGTCGAGGGCAGGGTGAGCCCGGTAGCCCCTCCCAGCCGGTTGCGCAGCTCGACGGCAGTCAGCGAGTCGAACCCGGCCTCCTTGAACGCCTTGTGCTCGTCGATGGTGGCCGGGGACGGCGCGCCGAGCACGGCGGCCGCGTGGGAGCGCACCAGGTCGAGCATCACGGCCAGTTCCTCGTCGGGCGACAACCCGGCGAGGCGGCCCAGCAGCCCAGAGTCGACCGTGCCGGTCCCGGAGACCGCCACGGTCCTGCGGACGATGGTGCCGGCCAGCCCGCGCAGCACCGGCGGCAGCGTGCCGGCGGTGGCGTGCGCCCGGAGGCGGCGCGACTGCCAACGGGACGGCAGCAGCACCGGCTCGGGCCGGTCGAGCGCGCCGTCGAACAGCGCGAGTCCCCGCTCGGACGCGAGCGGCAGGACGCCCGCCTTCGCCATCCTGGCGAGGTCGTTCGCGCCGAGCTCCGCGGTGAGTTCACTGGTCTGCGCCCAGAACCCCCAGGCGAGCGAGTGGGCGGGCAGGCCCTTCGCCCGGCGGTGCTGGGCGAGCGCGTCCAGGAAGACGTTCGCGGCGGCGTAGTTGCCCTGACCGGCCGCACCGAGCGTGCCGGCCATGGACGAGAAGAGGACGAACGCGGCCAGCGGGAGGTCCTGGGTCAGCTCGTGCAGGTGCCAGGCGCCGTCTGCCTTCGGCCTGAGGACGGTGTCCATGTGCTCCGGGGTCAGCGACTCGACGACGGTGTCGTCCAGGGTGCCCGCCAGATGCACCACGCCGGTCAATGGGTGTGCCGGGTCGATCCCGGCCAGCACCTCGGCCACCGCCGTACGGTCCGCCGTGTCACAGGCGACGATCCGGGCGTCCGCGCCGAGTTCGGCCAGCTCCGCGCGGAGTCCTGCCGCAGCGGGCGCGTCCGGGCCACGACGGCTGGTCAGCACGAGACGGCGGATTCCGTGCGCGGTGACCAGGTGCCGGGCCACGAGCGCGCCCAGTGTCCCGGTGCCACCGGTGACGAGCATCGTTCCGGCCGGGTCCAGCGGGCGGGCGCCGGGCACCGGCTCCGCGGCGTCGGTCGCCGGGGCCAGCCGTGGCGCGAGCAACCCGTCGGCTCGCAGCGCGAGTTGCGGCTCCGTGCCGAATGGCGCGTCGGTGGGCAGCCACCATGCGTCGTCCGTGTCCGGCAGGTCCACCAGGGCGATGCGGCCGGGGTGTTCGGACTGCGCCGAGCGGACCAAGCCCCATACGGCGGCGGTGGCGAGGTCAGGCGCCTCCGCGCCCGTGTCGACCGCGCCCCGCGTGACCAGGACGAGCCGGGAGGAGGCGAAGCGGGGTTCGGCGAGCCAGGACCGCAGCGTCGACAGTGCCGACGCGGTCAGCCCGCGGACGTCCGCGAGCGGATCGTCCGACGTGTCCGCCGCCAGAGGGACGAAGACCGTGGCCGGGACTCCGCCTCCGTCCGCGGCGGCTTCGGCGAGCGCTTCGAAACCGGTGTACGCCTCAACGGCCCAACCAGCCTGCTCAAGGGCGGGCAGCGCCGCGTCCGGGGCGCTCACGACCGCGCAGCGGGCCGGTGAATCGGGCCTCGCCGACGGGACGGAAGTCCACTCCACCCGGTAGAGGGCGCCGTCTTGCAGCGCTCCGGGGCCGGCGAGCCGTTCCGCCTCGATGCCCCGCGAGGTCAGCGCCTCGATCGACGCGACCGGCCGCCCGGACTCGTCGGCCACTTCGACGCCGAACGTGTCCTCCGCCCGCCGGGTGACCTTCACCCGTACGACGGTGGCGCCGCGGGCGTACAGCTCGGCCCCCCGCACCAGCTCGGGGATCAGGGGCAGCTCGCCGGTGCCGGTCTGGGCGAACCACCCGACGTGCAAGGCGGCGTCCAGCAGCGCGGGATGAAGGGTGAAGCCGTCGACGTCCGCATGCAGGTCCCGGTCCAGCTCGGCCTCGGCGAAGAGGTCGTCACCGTGCCGCCACGCTGCCCGTACGGCCCGGAAGGCAGGCCCGTGCTCCAGACCGCTCTCCGCGAGCAGCTCGTAGAGCGTCTCGACGTCGACGGTCCGGGCCTGCGGTGGTGGCCAGGCCGACAGGTCGAAGCCGGGAGCCGGGTCGGCGGCACCGGTCAGGATGCCCGAGGCGTGGTGGGTCCAGTCCTCCTCCGCAGCGGCGTCCTCCCTGCGTGAGAAGACATCGACCGGACGGGTCCCCGGCTCGGTCTCCTCCCCGACGATCACCTGGAGCTGTACACCGCCGGTGCCGCGCCCGCTGCCCTCGGCGTCCGGGAGTACCAGCGGCGTGTGGAGCACGAGCTCCTCGACCCGGCCGGAGCCCGACCGGTCACCGGCCTTGGTCATCAGCTCGACGAACGCGCTGCCGGGCAGCACCGCGCTCCCGTGCACTCGGTGGTCGCCCAGCCAGGGCTGGGCGGACAGCGAGAGCCTTCCGGTGAGCACGGCCGACCCGGACCGTGGGGACACGATCTCGGCGGCCAGCAGGGCGTGGTCCAGGACCTCCTGGCCGACGGCGCCCGCGTCCCTCGCGGTCGCCCTGGGCGACAGCCAGTAGCGCTGCCGCTGGAAGGCGTAGGTGGGCAGCTCGGCCCGTACGGTCCCCGGGAACAGCGGCACCCAGTCGACCTCGCCGCCGTGGACGTACACCTCGGCCAGCGAGTGGACGAAGCGCTCGAGGCCTCCCTCGCCGCGCCGAAGGGTGCCGACCGTCACGGCGTCCGCACCGGCGTCCTGGACGGTGTCCTGCAAGGCCATCATCAGGGCCGGGTGGGGGGAGACCTCCACGAAGACGGAGTGCCCGTCGGCGAGCAGCGCACGGACGGAGTCCTCGAAGCGCACCGTCTCCCGCAGGTTCCGGCTCCAGTACGCGGCGTCCAGCTCGTGCCCGGCTACCGGTGCGCCGGTCACCGTGGAGTAGAACGCCACGTGGCTGTCGCGTGGAGCCAGATCGCCCAGCTGCGCCTGGAGTTGTGGAAGCAGCCCGTCCATGTGCTTGCTGTGCGAGGCGCAGGAGGAGTGGAGCCGACCGCATGACACGTCGTCGTCGTCGAGATCCATCAGGAGGTCCAGTACGGCGTCCGTGTCGCCGGACACTGCCACGGACCGCGGGGCGTTCACTGCGGCGATCGCGATTCGGTCGCCGTAACCGGCCGACCGCTTCAGGACCTCCTCCAGCGGCAGGTCGACGAAGGCCATCTCACCGCCGCCGCCGTCGCGGTGGAGCGCCTGGCTGCGCAGCGCGATGATGCGGACACCCTCCTCCAGGGTGAGCGCCCCCGCGACCACGGCCGCGGACACCTCGCCCTGGCTGTGGCCCACCACCGCGTCCGGCATCACGCCCGCCTCCCGCCAGGTTGCGGCCAGCGAGACGAACATGGTGAACAGCACCGGCTGGGCGATGTCGATCCGCTCCAGCGGGTAGTCCGCCGCGGGCAGCTCGCCCCGCAGCAGCTCCAGCACGGACCAGCCGATCAGCGGCGCGAACGCCGCGTCACAGGCGGCCGCGGTCTGCGCGAAGGCGGGGCTGCTTTCCAGCAGGGTGCGGCCCATGCCGTCCCACTGGCTGCCCTGGCCGGAGAAGACGAACACGGTCCGGCCCGAGCCGCGCGCGGTGCCTTGCAGGACACCGGCTGCGGGCCGGCCCGCGACCAGCGCACGGAGCCCGGCGCGCAGCTCGGCCCGGTCCGAACCTACGACGACCGCCCGGTGCTCGAAGGCGGTGCGCCCGGTGCCCAGAGCGGCGGCGACACTCGCCGGCGGGAGTTCCTCGTGCGTGTCGAGATGCGCGAGCAGCCGCTCGGCCTGTGCCTGCAGCGCCTCGCCCGACCTGGCCGAGATCACCCAGGGCAGCGCCTCGAAGGGGGTCTCCTCCCCGGTGGCGGGGTCCGGCTGCGCCGGAGCCTGCTCCAGCAGGATGTGCGCGTTCGTACCGCTCACGCCGAAGGAGGAGACGGCCGCGCGGCGGGGCCGCCCGTCGTTCTCCCACGGGCGGCTCTCGGTGAGCAGCGCGACCTCGCCGGCCGTCCAGTCGACGTGCGTCGAGGGCTGGTCCACGTGGAGGGTCTGCGGCAGGACGCCGTGCCGCATGGCCTGCACCATCTTGATGATGCCCGCGACACCCGCGGCCGACTGGGTGTGCCCGATGTTCGACTTGATCGAGCCGAGGTAGAGCGGCCGCCCGTCGGGGCGGTCCTGGCCGTAGGTGGCGAGCAGGGCCTGTGCCTCGATCGGGTCGCCGAGCTTGGTGCCGGTGCCGTGCGCCTCGACGGCGTCCACGTCGGACGGTTCGAGTCCGGCGTTGGCGAGCGCCTGGCGGATGACGCGCTGTTGTGAGGGGCCGTTGGGCGCGGTCAGACCGTTGGACGCACCGTCGGAATTGACGGCGCTGCCCCGGACCACGGCGAGCACCTGGTGCCCGTTGCGCCGTGCGTCCGACAGCCGCTCGACCAGCAGCATGCCGACACCCTCGGCGAAGCCGGTGCCGTCGGCGGCCTCCGCGAACGCCTTGCACCGCGCGTCCGACGCCAGCCCCTTCTGCTTGTCGAACTCGTCGAACACCGCCGGGTTGACCATGACCTGCACACCGCCGGCCAGCGCGAGGGAGCACTCTCCGGAACGCACGGCCTGGGCCGCGAGGTGCAGGGCGACCAGCGAGGAGGAGCATGCCGTGTCCACCGTCACCGCGGGACCTTCGAGGCCGAACACATAGGCCAGCCTGCCGGACATCACGCTGCTGGAGACGCCGGTCATCATGTGGCCCTGCACCCCGGCGCGGACGAGGTCCGCGTCCGTGCCGTATCCGGTCGACGCACCGCCGACGAACACGCCCACCGATGTGCCGCGCAGCGCGGCCGGTTCGATTCCGCCCCGCTCCAGCGTCTCCCACGTGGTCTCCAGGAGGAGCCGCTGCTGCGGGTCCATCGCCAGCGCCTCACGCGGACTGATTCCGAAGAACGCCGGATCGAAGTCGCCCGCCTCGTGGACGAAGCCGCCCGCCCGCAGGTAGTCCGCGTCGTCGGCCACGGCCCAGCCGCGGTCCGAGGGGAACTCCGAGATGCCTTCGCGGCCCTCGGCGACCAGGTCCCAGAGACTGTCCGGGTCGGTGATCCCGCCCGGGTAGCGGCAGGCCATCCCGACGATGACCACCGGGTCGTCCGAGGTGCCGGTCGCGGCCGTCACCGCCCGCATCTCCTGCCGGGTGTCCAGCAGTTCATCGGTGATCCGCCCGGCCAGCACCTGCGGCGTCGGATAGTCGAAAACGAGGGTCGCCGGCAGGCTCAGCCCGGTGGCCACGCCGAGCCGGTTGCGCAGGTCCACCGAGGTCAGCGAGTCGAAGCCGAGGGCCTTGAAGGCCGTGGTCGGCTCGACCGCGCTCGGGCCGGAGTGCCCCAGCACCGCGGAGACCTGGGCGCGTACGAGATCGAGCACCTGCAGCCGTGCCTCGTCGGTGGGAAGACCGGCCAGCCGGTCGCGCAGCCCGGCGTCGCCCTTGGGGACGACAGCGCCCGCAGCGGTCCGTCGGGCGATCCCGCCGACGACGGAGCGCAGCACCGGTGGCAGCGCGCCGCTCGCGGCGCGCGCCCGCAGCTGCCGGAAGTCCCACTTCACCGGCACGGTCACCGGTTCCGGCGAGGACAGCGCCGCGTCGAAGAGCCCGAGCCCGTCCCGCGGAGGCAGCAGCACGAGGCCCGTGCCGGCGATCCGCGCGAGGTCGTTGTCGTCGATCCCCTCCATCATCGCGCTCGTTTCCCGCAGGTCCCAGGGACCCCAGGCCAGCGAGTGCGCCGGCAGTCCCAGGCCCCGGCGGTACTGCGCGAGCGTGTCCAGGAAGACATTCGCGGCGGCGTAGTTGGCCTGACCCGCCGAACCCACGGTGCCCGCCATCGAGGAGAACAGGACGAAGGCGGCGAGGTCGGCGTCCCGGGTCAGCTCGTGCAGGTTCCAGGCCCCGTCCACCTTTGGACGCAGCACGGTGGCCAACCGCTCCGGAGTCAGGGCCTTGAGGACCCCGTCGTCGAGCACACCGGCCGAGTGGATCACAGCGGTCAGCGGGTGCGCCGGATCGATCCCGGCGAGCACCTCCGCCACAGCCTCCCGGTCGGCCGCGTCGCAGGCCACGATCCGCACCTCGGCCCCGAGCGCCGTCAGTTCGGCGTGCAACTCGGCGGCTCCCGCCGCGTCCGTGCCACGACGGCTGGTCAGCAGCAGGTGCCTGACCCCGTACTCCTCCACCAGACGGCGGGCCAGCAGCGATCCGATGGCGCCGGTGGCACCGGTGAGCAGGACCGTGCCCTCGGGATCCATGGTCCGCGGCACCGTCAGCACCAGCTTGCCGACCTGACGCGCCTGGGCGAGCAGCCGGAACGCCTCGGGCGCGTTGCACAGGCTCATGCTGCGCATGGGCAGCGGTTCGAGGTCCCCGCTCTCCAGCAGGTCCACGACCTCCGTGAGCATCTCGCCGAGCCGCTCGGGCCCCGCCTCGATCAGGTCGAACGCCCGATAGGAGACACCCGCGTGGGACCGCGCCACCTCGGCGGCGTCGCGGATGTCGGCCTTGCCCATCTCGACGAAACGGCCTCCGCGTGGCAGCAGCCGCAACGAGGCATCCACGAACTCCCCGGCCAGCGAATCCAGCACGACATCGACACCGTCGCCGGAGGTCGCCTGGAGGAACTCCTCCTCGAAGTCCAGGGTCCTGGACGAGGCCAGGTGCGCCTCGTCGAAGCCCGTAGCCCGCAGCGTCTCGTGCTTGCCGGGGCTCGCAGTGCCGTACACCTCGGCGCCGAGGTGCCGCGCGATGCGGACGGCAGCCGTACCCACGCCACCGGCGGCTGCGTGGACGAGCACCTTCTCACCGGCCCGGAGCCCGGCGAGGTCCACGAGACCGTAGTACGCGGTCAGATACGCGATGGGAACAGCGGCGGCCTGTTCGAACGACCAGTTCTCCGGCATCGGTACGAGCATCCGCGCGTCGGCCACGGCCACTGGACCGAACGAACGGTCGACCATACCCAGCACCCGGTCGCCCGGAGCCAGAGCGGTCACATCGGGAGCGACCTCGGTCACCACACCGGCCGCTTCGCTGCCGATGTGACCCGCGTCGGGATACGTACCGAGCGCGATCAGCACGTCCCGGAAGTTCAGCCCCGCCGCACGCACCGAGAGGCGCACCTGACCGGCGGCCAGCGGCGCCACCGCCTGCGGGTACGGGGTCAGCGAGAGGTCGTTGAGACCACCAGCGCCCGGCATCAGCTGCCACGCCCGCACACCGGCGGGCACGCTCAGCGGCTCGCGGGGCGTCGTGGAGAGCGAAGGGGCGAGCCAGGCACCGCCCCGCAGGGCGAGCTGCTGCTCCGTCTCGACCGGGGCACCCGCGAGCAGTTCGCACGCGCTCCCGGTGTCGAGGGCGTCGTCCAGGTCGACCATGACGAACCGGCCGGGGTGCTCCGACTGGGCGGACCGCACCAGGCCCCACACGGTGGCACCCGCCAGGTCGGACGGTTCCGCGCCCGCGGTAACCGCCCCCCTGGTGACCAGCACGAGCCGGGAGGAGGAGAAACGGCCCTCCTCGGCCCAGGACTGCGCGAGCAGTAGTGCCTCACGCACCGCGTTGTGGGCCGTCGCGGGCTCGAACGACGAGCAGTCGGGCGTTCCGTCCTCCGAGCGGGGGTTCAGGAGCGGCGCGAAGACCGTCCGAGGAGCCATACCTGTCTCCTCCACGTGCGCCGACAGCGCCGCGAGGTCCTCGAAGGCCTCGCACTCCCAGCCGGCCGTCTCCAGCGCCGCCGCGAAGGTGTCGGCACCGCGGCCGACCACCGCGCTCGCCGCATCGGCGAGGGTGTCACCGGCGGCGACGGGTGACCAGGCCAACCGGTACAGCGAGCCGGCCCCCGTCTCCGAAAGCTGTCCATCGGACAGCTGACGGGCCACCAGGGACGTGACCGAGGCGACGGGACGACCCGACAGGTCGGCCAGCTCCACTCGCACGGAACCGTCCTCGTCGGAGGTGATCCGTGCCCGTACGGCCGTCGCCCCCACGGCGTGCAGGGTGACGCCCGACCAGGAGAACGGGAGCCACGGCTTGCCGGGCTCTGCCGTGAGCGGTCCGAAGCCGGCGGCGTGGAGCACCGCGTCGAGCAGAGCCGGGTGCAGACCGAACCGGATCGCCTCGGCGTGCTGCTTCTCGGGCAGCGCGACCTCCGCGAAGATCTCGCCGTCCTTGCGCCACACCGCACCGAGACCCTGGAACGCGGGCCCGTATTCGAGCCCCGCCTCCACCAGGTTCGGGTAGAAGCCGTCGAGTGGCACGGCCTCGGCCCCGACCGGGGGCCACTGCGCCAGGTCGAAGGAGGCCGAGGGCAGTTCACGGCCGAGACGACCGGTGGCGTGGTGCGACCATCCCTCCGTCGGACCCGCGTCCTCCCAGCGGGAGAAGATCTTCACCGGCCGGCTGCCGTTCTCGTCCTCCTCCCCGACGACGACCTGGACCTGCACACCGCTCTGCGCGGGCAGTTGAAGCGGAGCCTGCAAGGTGAGCTCTTCCAGGTGACCGTAGCCGACGTGGTTGCCCGCCTGGATCGCGAGTTCGACGAAGGCGGTACCGGGCAGCAGCACCGATCCCATCACCCGGTGGTCACCGAGCCAGCGCTGGCTTCGCTGCGCGAGACGGCCCGTCAGCAGGGCACCGCCGGAATCGGGCAGGTCCACCTCGGCCTTGAGGAGCGGGTGCTCGGCCGCGCCGAGACCGGCCGCTGCCACGTTGTGGCCACCGCCGAGGACCTCGGTCCAGAAGTGTTGGTGTTGGAAGGGGTAGGTGGGGAGGTTGGTGGGGGTGGTGGGGGTGGTGGGGGTGGGGAGGGTGTGGGTCCAGTTGAGGGGGTGGCCGTGGGTGTGGAGGAGGGTGAGGTTGTGGTGGAAGCGGGTCAGGTTGCCGTGGTTGCGGGCCAGGGTGGCGGTGACCAGGCCGTGGTGGGGGGTGGCGGCGTCGGTGAGGGGGATGGCCAGGACGGGGTGGGCGCTGATTTCGATGAAGGTGGTGTGGCCGTTGGCCAGGAGGTGGTTGAGGGCTTGGTCGAAGCGGACGGTTTCGCGCAGGTTGCGGCACCAGTAGGTGGCGTCGAGGTGGGTGCCGTCGGTGATGTGTCCGGTGACGGTTGAGTAGAAGGGGACCTCACCGGGGCGGGGGGTCAGGTTGGTGAGGTTGTCGGCGAGGGTGGGCAGGAGGGGGTCCATCTGGGCGTTGTGGGAGGCGTAGTCGACGTTGATGGTGCGGGCGTAGATGTCCTGGGTTTGTAGTTGTTGGACGAGTTGGTGGAGGGCGTCGGTCTGGCCGGAGATGACGGTGGAGGTGGCGGTGTTGACTGCGGCGATGGACAGGGCGGGGCCGTAGGGGGCGATGTATTGCTCGACCTGGGCCAGGGGTCGTTCGATCAGTGCCATGCCGCCTTGGCCGGCGCAGGCCAGGACGGCTTGGGAGCGTTGGGCGGCGATCTGTGCGCCCTGTTGCAGGGTGAGGGCGCCGCTGACGACGGCGGCGACGACCTCGCCCTGGGAGTGGCCGATGACGGCGGCGGGTTCGATGCCGCGTGAGCGCCATAGGGCGGACAGGGCGATGCCCATGGCGAAGAGGGCGGGCTGGACCACGTCGACCCGGTCGGTGGGGGGATGGGTGCCGTCGCGGCCGGTGAGGACGTCACGCACGGACCAGCCGGTGTGGGGCAGTAGTGCGGTGTCGCAGGCGTCGATGGCCTGGGCGAAGACGGGGTCCTGGTGGTAGAGGTCGTGGCCCATGGCCTGCCACTGGCTGCCCTGGCCGGGGTAGACGAAGACGATCTTTCCGGTGGGGCGGGCTGTGCCTGTCACCACGTTCTCGTGGGTCCGGCCCTCGGCCAGCGCCCGCAGGCCGGTCACCGCGTCCTCGGCAGTGGCGGCCAGTACACCGGCACGGACGTCGAAGTGGGTGCGGTGCAGGGCGGTGGTGGCGGCGAGGTCGGTGACGGTGATGTCGTCCTGGTTCTCGAGCCAGTCGGCCCAGCGGGCGGCCTGGGCGCGCAGTGCGGCTTCGCTGCGACCGGAGACAAGCAGCGGATACGGAACGTCCGAAGGACTCTCCGGAGCAGATTCCGCAGCGTATGCGGCCTCTGCGGCGGGTGCTTCTTCGAGGATGAGGTGGGCGTTGGTGCCGCTGAGGCCGAAGGAGGAGATGCCGGCCCGGCGGGTGCGGTCGCCGCGTTTCCAGTCCTGGTTGTGGTGCAGGAGTTGCAGGTTGCTGGTGTTCCAGTCGATGTGGGGGCTGGGCTGGTCGGCGTGGAGGGTTTTGGGCAGGGTCTCGTGCTGGAGGGCGAGGACCATTTTGATGACGCCGGCGATGCCGGCGGCGGCTTGGGCGTGGCCGATGTTGGATTTCGAGGAGCCGAGGTAGAGGGGGTGGTCGGTGTCGCGGGTGGGGCCGAAGACTTCGGCGAGTGCGCCGGCTTCGATGGGGTCGCCGAGGGTGGTGCCGGTGCCGTGGGCCTCGATGGCGTCGATGTCGGCGGGGCTCAGGCGTGCCGCGGTCAGGGCGTCTTGGACCACGCGCTGCTGGGAGGGCCCGTTGGGGGCGGTCAGGCCCTGGCTGCGGCCGTCCTGGTTGACGGCCGAGCCACGGATGACGGCCAGGACGGTGTCACCGTCCCGCTCGGCGTCGGAGAGCCGCTTGAGGACGAGGATGCCCGCACCCTCCGCCCAGCCGGCGCCGTCGGCGTCGGCGGAGAAGCTCTTGCAACGGCCGTCCGCCGCCATGCCCTTGAGGCGGCTGAACTCTACGAACAGGGCGGGTGTGGACATGACGGTGACGCCGCCGACGAGGGCGGTCTCGCACTCGCCGTTGCGCAGGGCGTTGACGCCGAGGTGGGTGGCGACCAGGGAGGAGGAGCAGGCCGTGTCGACCGTCAGGGCGGGGCCCTGGAGGCCGAGCGAGTACGACACCCGGCCACTGATCACACTGTTCGCATTACCGGTTCCCAGGTATCCGTCGAGGGCGTCGAGGTCGTGGTTGTGGAGGTTGTCGTAGTCGGAGCCCATGGTGCCCAGGTAGACGCCGGTGCGGCTCTCGCTCAGGGACTCGGGGCGGATGCCGGCCCGTTCCAGGGCCTCCCAGGCGGTCTCCAGGACGATCCGCTGCTGCGGATCCATCGACTGGGCCTCACGCGGCGGAATGCCGAAGAACTCCGCGTCGAACCCCTCCACATCGGCCAGGAAGCCGCCCTCACGGGCGTAACTCTTGCC
>NZ_CP107993.1 GCF_041435015.1 Streptomyces canus
CGGGGACTGCGGAGTCGGGTCGTAGAGGTCGAGGTCGTCCCAGCGGGCGGGCAGCCTTCCGATCGCGTCTCGGCCCTCGCTCAGGAGGTCCCAGTACTCCTCGGGGCTGGCGATCTCGCCGGGGAAGCGACAGGCCATCGACACGATCGCGATCGGCTCCGTCCGCTGCTCCTCGAGCTCGGCGTTGCGCTGCTGTAGCTGCAGCACTGCTGCCATCGCGCGGCGCAGGCGGTCCTCGTTCCCGGGCCTGTTCACATCCGTCATTCGACTCGACTCCGTCACTTTTTCCTACGGCGTGGCGTAGATACTGGAATGTCGATTCCCGAGCAGGGATCGGCGCGCTCGGCAAACGCAAGAGAGCCGCATCGCGAGGGGCGATGCGGCTCGGAATGCGACTCTCTTGGGTACTCAGAGGCCTTCAAGGCTTCGGGCGCTGAATTCAATTCACGTAGGCCCGGAAAGTCTGGGCGTCAGGTTTTGGACACAGTACGCCCGCCGGAACAGTGTGACAGAGGACGCGGCTCGCCGTCAACGCTTGCTTGGGGAGAAACCGCTGTTCTGCGGGATGCGATGGGGCGTGATGTCCATTTCGCGACGGGGTTCGAGATTCGCTCAAGAAATGCTTGACAGTGGTTTTCTTGAGCGGTTCTCGACCACTCATCCGTTGCCGTCGGCCCGGACTCTCATTCCGTCGATCATGCAGCTGAGGCCGAACGCGAAGTGGTCGTCCCATTCGCGGGCCTCGCCGGCCTCGAGGTTGACCCGCATGCGTGGGTAGTTGTTCCCGAGTGCGTCCAGCATCGGCGGCAGCCACATGGCCTTGACGTCGTCGGGCTTCAGGCCGGACTCACGCATCTTAATGATCCACTTCACCTCGTCGGCGGCGAAGCCCAGAACGAAGTTCACGAGGGTGCCCACGGCGCGGTAGGCAGCGGGCGGGCGGAACCCGCCCTTCTCGGCCAGGGTGATGAGCGTTTCGAACATGGCCAGGGCGTTCGGGCCGACCATGGCGTAGCTCTGCGCGAGCTGGCTCATCCACGGGTGTTCACGGATGATCCGTCGCAGGTCCTGCGCGATGTGCTCTGCCTGCGAACCCCACTCGGCGTCGGGATCGACCGACACGTCCAGGTCGCCGAGCGTTTCGTCCATCACGAACTCGAGGAGCGCGTCCTTGGTGGGGACGTGCCAGTAGAGGGACATTGCCGCGACGCCGACATCCGCCGCCAATCGCCTCATCGACAGAGCGCCAAGACCCTCCTGGTCGAGCAGCCGGATGGCCGTCGCGACGACCTGGTGGCGGCTCAGGGGGCTCTGTGCACTCGGGGGTTGGGGGGCCACGCCGGAGAGCCAGATGCTGTCCAGACGCGGTGTCCCCTTGCTTTGCGCCATGACGGTCACGATACGCTCGCATGCTCCTGGGCCTGCTCAGCGGTGGTCCCCGCTTCCAGGACGGTGGCCTGCGCGGCGTTCCTGCGCAGCAGTACCCAGGCGACCGCGCCCGCGGCGAAGGCGGCGACGGCGCCGAACTTCAGGCTCAGGGAGACACCGGAGACGAACGCCTCGCGCACCTGTTCCACGGCCTGTGCGGCATCGCTCGTCCGGGCCGCGATGCCCAGGGACTCGCCGACCGAATTCCTCGCGTCCGCGGGGATGACAGAGGGCACCTGCGAGGCGAACTGTGCCGCGGCGAGGCTGCCGAGCACGGCCACACCGAGAGCGCTGCCGAGCTCCTGCATCGTGGAATTCAGGCCGGAGGCCATACCCGCGCGCTCCAGGGGGATGGCACCCATCATCGCGTTGGAGGAGGCGGGGAGGGCGATACCCACGCCGGCACCCATGAGAGCCAGGCCGGCCAGCGGCAGCGCGAAGCTCGAGTCTGCGGCGATGAAGCTCAGGGTGACCAGTCCGAGGCCCATGACGCCCAGGCCGGTGGCAAGGGTCGCGGGCGTGCCGATCTTGGCGCTGATCTTCGGGCTGAACGGCGTCAGCACAAGCAGCGCGAGAGCCATGGGAATGACGCCCAGGCCGGCCTGGAGGGGGGTGTAGTCGAGGACGAACTGCAGGTACTGGGTGAAGAGGAACAGCGAGCCGGCCATCGCGACGGAGGTCAGGGAAGCACTGCCGACCGCGCCGCTGAACACCGGGTTGCGGAAGAGGGTCACGTCGAGCATGGGGTCGTCACAGGTGCGCTCCCAGTACACGAACCCGGCGAGGGCGGCGACACCGATCGCCAGCGGAACCAGCACGTCGGCAGAGGACCAGCCGTGCTCGGGCACGGAGATGACGGCGTAGACGGTGCCGACGGCCATCACGGTGGAGAGCAGGACGCCGGGCACGTCGGGCTTGCGGACCTTGGGGTCACGCGACTCGGGGATCAGGAAGATCATTGTGACCAGGGCGATCACACCCACCGGAACGTTGATCAGCAGCACCGAGCCCCACCAGAAGTGGTTGAGCAGGAAGCCGCCCAGCACGGGTCCGAGTGCGATCGAGCCCGCGGCGACACCGGTCCAGGCCGCGATGGCTTTGGGCCGCTCCTTCTCGTCGAAGACCTGCAGCAGGACGGCGAGGGTGCTGGGCATCAACAGCGCGGCTCCGATACCCATGCCGACCCGGCTCAGGATGAGCTGCGTCGTGCTGTCGGACATCGACGCGACGAAGGAGCCGAGGGTGAACAGCGCCACGCCGGTGAGGAGCGCCTTCTTGCGTCCGATGCGGTCGGAGAGTGAGCCCGTGGTCATCAGCAGGCCGGCCAGCACCAGGGTGTAGCTGTTCATGACCCACTGGATCGAGGACGTGCTCGCGTTCAAGGACTCGGTCATCGACGGGATGGCCACCGTCAGGACCGTGTTGTCCAGCAGCACCAGCATCACCGCGAGGCACAGGGTGCTGAGGATCAGCCAGCGCCGCGGATGGGGTGGAGGCCCTGCGGCTTCGGGCACCGTGGCCTCGGTCTGTACGTGATCTGAGTTCGCAGTCATGGAATCTCCCTTGCAGTCCTCGTCGTACGTTGTAAGCTAGCACGGTACACCGTAAGGGAGCGGGGTCGGTTCCGCAATCTCGATTACCAAGTCTGGGCCGCCCCGAAAGGTCATGTCGACACGGCTTGAGTCGTTCTCAAGTCCCTTTCGAGCGAGGTTCAGGAGAATCGTGAGAAGTCATTCCTGGTGATCGTCGAACGGTGACAGAAGATTGACATGGCGCCCTGACCAATTCCCCCTATCGCCTGGGAGGCATGGATGACTGCGGTACCCGAGCAGAACAATTCTGAGCAGGACCAGAAGGAGAAGATGAAGCAGGCTCTCCAGCGAAAGGAACGCGCCCGGCAGGAGAGGGTTGCTCACGAGGAAGGCCGCCTGAAGATCAAGAGCATGAGCGGTCCCGCGGGCAACAAGAGGTTCTTCCGCCGCAAGACCGGGTGAACCGTCACAGTCAGGGACGACGGGGCGGGTTCCGTACCTTCGACGGCTCAGCCGCGATGTGCGGAACCCGCCTCCTTTTCCAGTTCCCGGGAGAGGTGCCGCAGGCAGACCGCCCGGTTCCGTAATGCCGGACGTGGACAGGGTTTCCCCGCCCAGCCCTGACAGAACCTCGGCGCGAGCGGGGGAACCGGTGCCTGTGCCGCGGCGCCCGACGTGCCGTCCGTCCGGCAGGGCTTGCAGAGCCCGTCGTTCAGCGCGGGGCCCACCAACCGGATGACGCAGCCACAGGTGGTGCACGAAGCCCGCGGGCTACACCGCGGCGCTTCGGCGAGCGGAACCGTCGCGGGCCGGATCACCGTCGCGGGTCGGGTCCCGGAAGCCTTCTCGGCGCGGCGGTCGGCGACCACCTCGGCACACAGTTCACACGGCTTCAGACGGGGCCACATGGTTCCGGCCTCACAGGTGAAGTGCCCACAGCCCCAGCGCGGCAGGCCGACACCCAGCAGCCAGCGGCCGGGGTCCCGGATGTCGGAGACCAAGGTGCCCGCGAAGCGCTCCGTGAGGCGGTGCCGAAGCCGGTCCTCGGACATGCCCAGGTCCAGCTCGCGTTGGACCATCCGGGCGATGGCCCGCAGGACGAAGCCGCTCTCCACCTGGTCCAGGAGCCAGTGCACGGGCTCCAGCACGGAGTACAGCCTCGTGCCCACGACCTGCCGCGGATGCCGGCGACTCCCGCCGCTTGCCGACGGCGGCGCGACGGGAGCGGAACCGTCCGTCGGCGGGACCTCCCGCTCCGAAGCGCGGTGCTTCGCTCTCGCCCCTACTACCGGTAGTGCGCCTCCGGCGGGTACGAAAGGACGGTTCCGGTTCTCCATCGCGGGGTGACCCTTGGGCCGGCCCACAAGAGAGTGTCCTGTGTGGTGCGGTGCAGCAGCGGGGCGTTCCGTGAAATCGGCCCGGTCCGCCGCCGGAGCCGCCGAGCCCCTTGACGCATCGGGGGAACGGAGCCCGGGCGACCCGGCTCTTCCCCCGAGGGCAGTATCGGGGCGCTGGGAGACCGCACCGGGGCCGTACCTCCTGTGGGATGGCGTGTCGGTCGTGTTCGGCTCGCGGACCTCACAGGACGCCTCGCCGACCAGGCCGGGCGCGTCGCCCCCGCGGGCGCCGTGGGCGGCGGCCACCGCCGGGACGAGCAGCAGCGTCTTGCCGAAGTGGCCCGCCTTGTGCCGAAGACGCCGGGTCACGACGACCCCGAGGTCCTGGAGGCGGGTCAGAACCTTGCTCGCACCGGAGACCGAGCAACCGAGCAGCCCGGCCAGCGTCGCTCCCGAGCGGCCCCGCCCGCTCTCCACGCGGCCGCCCACCAGCCGGACCCGGCCGTTGCCTCGGGACCGAAGGGTCAACAGGAGCAGCGCAAGCCGGTCCGTGGCCGCGCCCCTCGCCCGCCGTCCCGCGAGCAGACCGGGGAGCGTGGCGTCCTTGCCGGCCGGGGCCCAGCCCGGACCGAAGAGTGCCTCCAGCAGCCTGAGCAGCGTGGCGAGTTCCTTCTGCGACAGCGCCAGCGGCTGCGTGTGGTCACCCGACCGCTTCGCGCGCCACAGCGGCATGACGACACAATCCAGTCCGGTGACCAGTCCGTCGGGGCCCGTCACCGCACGGGACTTGAGCGCGCCCGAAGCTCTGAGGGCGGGCAGCGCGGCATGGTCGATCGTCGACTCGGAGACGCCCAGCCAGCGGGCCAGCTCGGCAGCCCAGATGGACGTGCGGGAGGTGTGGACGGAGGCCTTCGCCATCAGGACGACGGCGGCCAAGCGCGCCACGTCGGGCAGCCTCACCAGGGCCGGATCGTCGAGCAGTGCGCGCACGGCCGCCTCGAGCCGCTCGCGCATCCGCTCCCCGAGCCGCAGAGCGGCGGGGGCGGCCGGGCGGGGCGAGTCGGCGCCGGTTCCGGCAGGACCGGACCAGGGCCATGGACTGTTCATCGGAGCCATGGCGCGGTTTCCCCCGTATCTGTCGAGCCATGTGACGACTGCTGGTGACATCGAACAGTACGAACTGGCCGGTTTATTTTCAACCGAGACTCTAGGGCGCCTCTCGGTTCAACGAGATGGATCCTCCAGAGTCGTGCCCGACAGTGACCCCGAACCGAGGAGGTGAGCATGAGTAGTCCCGGCGACGCCGATGTCTTCGTACGTATCGTGCGAGGACATTTCAACGAGGGCGAACTTGCCGCTCTGGTCATCGCATTGCGCGTTCTGCGGGACGGCGCTGCGAAGGGTGCGGCGGTGGGCGGTGTGATGGGTCGGCGGCCGGCCGACCGGGCGCCCTGGCGGCAGTCCTCGCTCTACAGGGCTCCGCACAGTTGGCGATGACGTTATCCGACGAGTAGAAACCGAACGAGCGGTTCGTTAAAGTGTTGCGTGCACAGCGTCGGAGCCGGGCATCTGGTCGTGCTGCAGGAAGGAACCTGTCATGGCGAAGAGCGCCTCGGCTCCGAAGGGGGCCGGGCCCACTGATGCCCGTGGCGCCGGGGTGTCCTGGACATCGAGGCCTCCGGGAAGGCCGCACGCTTCGCGCAGATCCGCGACGCCTTCGACACCCCGATCACCACCCTGCCGGATGTCCCCGGCTTCTTCCCCGGCGTCGTCCAGGAGAACGGTGGAACCATCCGGCACATTGCCGGCCTCGCGAACGAAATCGCGGTGGCGGGCGCCGAAGGCGCCGCCGACGCGATCTGCCGCAAGCAGACCGCCGACGCCCAGGACCCGAAAGCCATGCGCGCCCGCATGGTGCCCATCCGGTCCCTCGCGATGCCCCGCACCAAGCACGCCGGCCTGCCGTCCCGCAAGCGCGGCAACCCGCCCCAGTAACCGTATGAGAACAGGGAAGCCGGCCGGACTCCGGCGGCCCCGCATCGAGGAGAGTCCAGATGGCCAAGCAGGATCGCGCGGTACGCACCCGACAGGCGCTGGTCCAGGCGGCCGCCGAGGTGTTCGCCCGGGAGGGGTTCGTCCAGGCGTCGCTGACCTCCATCAGCAGGACGGCAGGAGTGAGTACCGGGGCGCTGCACTTCCACTTCGAGAGCAAGGTCCAACTGGCCCTTGCCGTCGAGCGGGAGGCTGGCCGGATCCTCCGGGAGCAAATCTGTGGTCAGGGCGACGACCCGGACGGCTGCAAGTGCGTCCATCCCCTGCAGCGTCTGATCGAGGCCACGCACCGGCTGCTGCTGCGCCTCCGCGACGACCCGCTGGTCCGGGCCGGGTTCGGGCTCGGCGAGCGGGGTGCGCTGCGGCCCGGTGAGGGCGGGGGTCTGCGGGATCAGTGGAGGCGCTGGGTCGAGGGGGTGTTCGACGAGGCGGGGCGCAGGGGAGAGCTCGCCGAAGGAGTCGTCGGCGCGGACGCGGCGCTCACGGTGGTGGCGGCGACCGTGGGGTTCGAGGCCATGAGGGTGGATGCTCCCGAGTGGCTGGACCCGGCCACGGCGGACCGGTTCTGGGGCGTGATGCTGCCCAGTCTGGCGGCGGCGGACCGTGTGGGCGGAGCGTAGCGAGGTTCTCGCCAAAAACAGCATGATCGCCTTGTTACTTTTCGGGGGCGCGAGGTGGAGCGCAATCGATTAAAGGGACATTTGCTGCAATATCGCGGCAGGTTGATCTAATGTGACTCCCTGACTCGAACAGATTGACAAACCGCTCGTACTGTTTTTTAATCGTCCCAGTGTTGCGGTCGTCGATGAGGGGAGTCGCGATGGATATCGCGGTGCTGGGAGGGCTTGCCGTGAGCGCGCACGGCAAGTCGGTGACACCGACCGCGCCGAAGCCCCGTCAGGTACTGGCGCTGCTGGCCCTGCACGTCGACCAGGTGGTCTCGGTCGAGGCACTGATCGAGGAGCTCTGGGGAGCGAGGCCGCCGCGCACCGCGCGGACGACCCTCCAGACGTACGTGCTCCAGCTGCGCGAGTTGATGGGAGCGGCCCTGGCCACGGCGGACGGCCCGGCCCGGGAGGCCAAGGACGTCCTGGTGACGTCACCGGGCGGCTATCTCCTGGTGGGCGGTGACGGTTCCTGCGACGTGCGCGACTTCGAACTGCTGGCAGGCCGCGGATACCGGGCAGCGGACGCCGAGGACTACCAGGGGGCGTCCCGGCTGCTCCGGCAGGCGCTTGACCTGTGGACGGGTGACGCGTTCGCAGACGTGCGCACCGGAGCCCGCCTGGAGGTGGCGGTCAAGCGACTGGACGAGAGCCGGCTGTGCGCCCTGGACCAGCGGATCGAGGTCGATCTGCGGCTCGGGCGCCACCGCGAACTGCTGTCGGAACTGACAGTGCTGGTCAACCGCTACCGCACGCACGAGAACCTCCACGCCCAGTTCATGCTCGCGCTGTACCGCTCCGGTCGGCGCAGCGAGGCACTCAACGTCTACCAGCAGCTCCGGGCCCGACTCGTCCGCGACCTCGGCCTGGAGCCCTCCAGCTACCTCCAACGGCTGCAGCGCTCCCTCCTCATGGCTGGTACCGACACCGCCACCCATCAGGACATGGCCCCGGTCCTGAGCGCCTGACCGCGCGACAACTCACTCTTTTTCCGTAGGGAACCGTCGCGCGGCATCCCTCCCCGGTGCCGGCACTCCTCCCGGATTCACCACCGACGGCGATGCGCCGCCTGCGCCCGCCAGCCGAGAATCTCCGGAAACGGCAGGCAGGGACCGCCGTTCGCACGGAGAGAGACGGCCTGTGTTCACCAACTTGCGCAATACGCCGCCTTCCGCCGCACTCGGGGCGGACGTACCGGACATCGTCGGCAGCCCGCAAGAGTGCCTCGCCGAGACCTCGCGCCGCGAGCCACAGGAGACCAACGCGCGAGTTCCCTTCCCGCTGCTGTGGCTCGACTCCGTCCTCGGCGCGGACTTGGCCGCCCTCAACAGGCTCCACGGACTCGACGAGGGCGCCGTCATCGTCCACGACCAGTCCCGCCTCTCGCCCATGGCTGCCTGCATCGCCTTCCGCGGCCCGGCCCAGGAGACCCACCGGACCACCCGCCCGGACACGGCGCGCGACCATGCGTCGTTGCCGGACGAGGCGGTGCGCCCGGCGGTCGCCACCCCGTGAGCACGGGAACGAGGCAGCACGAGGAAAAGCAGCCCACCCTGTGGTTCTGTGCCAACGACGACCTCCCGCCCGATCTCACCGCCACGCTCGCACCCCAGTGGCTCGACGTGTATGAACGGGAGACCGCGAACGGGTTCCTCTTCGAACGCGACCGCCGGCAGTACCTGGTCGCCCACACGTTCCTACGCCGTGTGCTGGCCCTCGACGTCGGGCTCCCCGAGTCCGAGCTGGTCATCCGGCGCTCGTCGAGGGGCCGCCCTTTCCTCCGGGTGCCGGCCGGCGGACTGCCCTGCGGTGGGCCCGGACTGGACTTCAACCTGTCGCACACCAACGGCTGCAACCTGCTCGGCATCGCACACGGAAGCCCCATCGGAGTCGACGTCGAGCGGCTCGACCGGGACGGCCGCGCACTGCGTACCATCACCCGGACCTTCACGCGTACCGAACAGGCATGGGTGGCCGAGGCAGAGCAGGGCATGCCGCGCAGGCGCCGGGTCATCCGGCTGTGGACGCTGAAGGAGGCGTACGCCAAGGCACGCGGACTGGGCCTCGCGCTGCCCTTCGACACCTTCTCCTTCACCCTCGCCGACGACCGCGGCGTGACGGGCTTCTCCCCGCCCGGGGACGACCGGGAGGGCCGGTGGCGCTTCGCCGAGCTGGAACCAGTCCCCGACGTGCTGGCCGCAGTCGCGGTCGGCGCCGACGACGAGCGGGACGCCGCGCTCCCTCTGCACCACGGTTTCCCCTGGAGCCGAACGGAGCCGCGACGGATCGAACTGCCCCGTGCGCTGGGCGGAGGAGTCGAAGTCACCCTCTCGCGATGAGCCCACGGGATTCGAGAACCGCTGGAGGACCCCTGGAGGAAAACGTTCGTGCGGTCCCCGCCCCGCTAGCGTGCCGAGTGGCGCAATCGCGCTTGTCGAGCAACGTTTCAAGAGGACTGGGGGAGACTGTGAGGATTCAGGTTCTGGGTCCGCTGAACGCCGAGGTCAATGGGGTCTCGATCGTTCCAACCGCTGGCAAGCCCCGCCAGATTCTGTCTCTGCTGGCGCTCTACCCGGGGCGGGTCATACCCGTGAAGACCCTCATGGAGGAGATCTGGGGGATGGAGCCGCCGCAGAGCGCCCTCACCACCCTGCAGACCTACATCCTCCAACTCCGCAGGCGTCTTGGCACCGCGATGGGACCCGACGCCCCCAGCGGGGTCAAGGATGTCCTTGCCACCCGTCACGGCGGCTATCTGCTCCAGGTCGAGGGCGCCTGCATCGACGTGCACGAGTACGAGCTCACAGTGGCCGAAGGCCAAGCGGCGTTCGAGGCGGGCGACAACGAGACCGCGGCTGAGCGATTCCGGAAGGCGCTGACCCTCTGGAACGGATCGGCCCTCGTCGACGTGCGCACAGGCCCCGTACTGGAGATCGAGGTCATGCGCCTTGAAGAGAGCCGCCTCGCCACCGTCGAGCGCCGCATCGACGCCGACCTACGGCTCGGCCGCCATGCCGAACTCATCGCGGAACTCACCGACCTGACGGCCCGGCACGTTCTCCACGAGAGCCTCCACTCCCAGCTCATCGTGGCTCTGTACCGCTCCGGCCGGCAGGCCGCGGCACTGGAGGCGTATCGCAAGCTGCGGTCCAGGCTCCGGGACGAGCTCGGCGTCGAGCCCTCACCGCAGCTCCAGCGGCTCCACCAGGCCATGCTCACCGTCGACCCGGAGCTCGACGCGGTCGGGGCACCGAAGGGAATGTCCACCTTCAACCTCTTCGCCGCCTGACGCTCCGGGCGGCGGGCGGCCACGCGCCCGCCGCCCGGAGCAGCATCCCTCCCCAGCATCTCTCGAGAGGCACTCGTCCGGCCTTCAAGCGATTCAGGACACCGTCAAGACGGAAACGCCGATCCCGGCCGACCGCTTGTCACACCCAGTCCGGATCACGGGCCTTCACCTCCCGCAGAGAGGGTGCCGAGAGATGCCTGCCGAGCGAACGCACCGTACCCAGTACGAAGTAGAGATCAATGCCCCGGCTGGAGTCGTCTCCGGGCTGATCGCCGACAGCGCCCACCAGTCGCGGTACTCCCCGAGTACCGTCCACGTGGAACAGCTGGAGTTCGACGGCTCTCACGAACGTCTGCGGATCTGGGGCCTCGTCGACGGCGAGGTCCGGTCCTGGATCACGCGCCGCCACTTCTCCGCAGATCTGCGGCGCGTGGAGAGCGTCCATCAGGCACCCGCGGCCCCCACCGCGGGCACGACAGAGTCCTGGGACATGAAAGCCCTGAGCCCCGACCGGACCCGACTCACCCTGCGCCGGGAGACCTGCCTCGCCGACGACGCCCGCACCCCGGCACCGCGCCACACCACGGATGCCGAGGTCCGTCACGAGCTGGAGGGAGTCCGCGCGCTCGCGGAACGCTGGGACGATCTGGAGGAACTCCTCCTCACTTTCGAGGACTCTGTCCGAGTCAAGGGCCCGGCCGAGCTGGTGTACGACTTCCTCTACCGGGTGGGGGACTGGCCCGAACTGCTGCCCCATGTATCCCGGGTCAACGTGGTGGAGGACCAGCCGGGAGTCCAGATGGTGTCCATGGACACCATCGTCGAGGGACGAACGCGCACCACCGGCGCGGTACGCGTCTGCTTCCCCCACGCGGGACGCATCGTCTTCACCCGGACGACCCCCACCGAGCTGCTGTCCGCCCACACCGGGGAATGGTCACTCGTCCCCGACGTCCACGGCGTGACCGTCCTGGCCCAGCACAGCGTCGTCCTGCGCGAGGAGAACATCCGGCGCGTCCTGGGCAAGGGCGTCGACACGGCGGGCGCACGTCGGTACGTACGTGAGGCGATCGGCCGCACCAGTACGGCGACGCTCAACCTGGCCAGACGTCACGCGGAGACCGCGATCCGCGTGCTGTGACGAGAACACGACGGAGGAGGCCCCGCATGGTCCATCATCCGCCCGCCCCGCAGCCGCTGCTGATGTCGTGCGACGGCACCCCGGAGGCCGCATCCGGCACCGGTGCCCGGACCTCCCGGCAACTGGCTGTGGTGTTCACCGACTGGAACGGCGAGGCACTCGCCGACACGCGTGCGCTGTACGGGACCTTCCCCGCGTTCCGCTCCGCCTTCGACGCACTGGGCGACATGGTCGACGGAACGACGCCGGTTCCCCTGGTGGCGGTCGTGTTCGCACCCGAAGGAGGCGTCGACTCCGTACTCCTGAAAGAGCCGCGCTACGGCAGAATCGCCCTGTTCGCCCACCAAGTCGCGCTCTTCCGGCTCTGGCAGACCTGGGGCATGGAACTCGGCGCCGTGGCGGGCCACGGCATCGGCGAGCTCTCGGCCGCGCACGTCGCGGGCGCACTGAGCCTGAGGGACGCCGTCCGCCTCGTCACCGCGCGGGAGGCCTGCTCCTGTCTGCTCCTGCGCCCTCGTGCCGAGGGACCGCCGGACGCCGCACGGACGCTGCGTGCCGCCGGGTTCCGGCGCATCCTGAGATGCGGGGCCACGGGAACGACCGCCGCTCCCGGCGACCTGCCCGCCCTCTCGGCGATGCTGGATGCCCTCCATCTGTCCGGTAGCCCGGTCGACTGGGATGAGCTGCTCGGCACCCACACCGCCGGACAAACGGGGTACCCCCATCCTCTCCCGAGTGACGCGCGGGCACCCCGTTCGGGAATCTGTCCAGAACAGCTCGAGGAATCCGGGGCAGCCCCCCTCACGCCCCTACTCTGACCCGTGTCGGCCACGGCGGAGAGCGGGACTGCGAGGAGGAAGCCTTGGAGAAGCGAGCCACCCTGCACGTGCTCCCCGGCCCCCGCACCCCGCACCGCCCGGCCCCCGACGGCGCCCGCGCCACTGCGGCGGAGCCCGGCCCAACGACCGACGGAGTCGTGAGGGTGGGGGTCATGGGCGGCGACCCGCTCGCACGGGCCGGCATCAGGGCGCTCCTCGAAGGACGGCCCGAAGTCCACGTCGTGAGCGACGTCGGCGCCCCACAGCACGGCGTGTGCCCGCCCCGCGAACCGGGGCCCGACGTCATCGTCGTCCACGGCCGACCCGGCTTCGCACCGAAGGACGTCCCCGTTCCCCACCCGGGTGACACCATCCCGCTGATCACCATCGGTGGACCGTCCCCCGAACCGGCCACCGCCTGGGCCCACAGCCACCTGCCCGCCACGGCGACGCCCGGACAGCTCGCGGCCGCCGTCGTCCTCGCCGCCGCCGGCTACACCCTGACCCGGGGACAGAAACCGCTGCCCCATCGGGCATCCGCTCGCTCGCAGGTCTCGCAGGTCAGCCCCGAGCACCTCACGAGGCGGGAGAGCGAGGTCCTGGACCTCCTCGCCGGCGGCATGTCCAACGGCGAGATCGCCCGCTCTCTCAGCCTCTCCGAACACACCGTCAAGACCCACGTGCAGAACCTCATGAACAAACTGCGGCTGCGCAACCGTGTACACGCCGCCATCTACGCCTACGAGACCGGGATGCGCCACCCTTGCTGAGCGCGAGTGCCCGGCGCGGGACGAGAAGAGGGGGAAGGGGACCACCGATGACATCTGGGAAGCACGGCGACGATGTCGCGCTCTCGGCTCAGAACGCGCAGACGACCGTCGTCGTCAGCGGTGACGGGCCGCCCGGCTCCCCTCCCGTGCTGGACATCCACGGCCCCCTGGACACCCACATCCTCGAAGCCGCGTTCCACCGGGTCAACGGTCCCCGCGCCGAACCGGGCACCTCAAAGGACGCCTGCAGCGCACGCTTCCGGCTCGTCCACCACAGCCCCAACCACCACACGGTCCGATTCGCCGAGACGCCCACTGCGTCCGGACCGCACCCGGCCGGCCTCCTCGCCGACCTGCTCACCCGCACCCCTCCGCCCCCGCGCACCGGTTTCGGCGGCGCGCGCCCGGCAACCGTGCCCCTGGAGAGCTTCGCCGTCACTTCTCTCCAGCACGAACTGCTGACGGACGCCCTCAGACATCCCTTCCACCACGTCGAGCAGCTCTCCTGGCGCTGGCACGGTCCCCTGGACCTCCGACGGTTCACCGACGCCTGGCAGTCCGTCTTCGACAGCGAGTCCCTCCTGCGCGCGGCGTTCGTCTGGGACCCGCAGCCCAGAGTCGTGCTGCACCGGCGGACCGCTCCCGAGGTCGTCGGACACCCCCATGGCTCCTTCGCCGACCGTTCAGCGCTCATGGAGCACGAGCGCCGCCGGGGCTTCGACCTGCGTCGGCCAGGACTCCTCCGTGTCGCCCTGCTCAGCGGCGAGGGCACCAAGCCCACGGGCCCCCCGCCTTACACCGACGTCCTGGTGACCTACCACCGCGCGCTCCTCGACCGCTGGAGCGTGTACCTCCTACTGCGGGAGTTCTACCGGGCCTACCTCGCCGGCACCCCACTGCCCGGCGGGGAACGGCGGCCGGACCTGCGCGACTACGGCCGCTGGCTGAACGCGAGGGACCTCGCCCCGGCTCGGGAGTTCTGGCTCCCCGACGCCGACGCCGACGCGACGGCCACGAGCCTGTTCCACCCCACACCCGGCCCCGACACGGGACGCCTCCATTCCCGGCTGACCCCCGAAGAGACCCGACGGCTGGTCGCCTGGGCGGCCCGCTGGGGCAGCACCGAGAGCAGTGCCCTGCAGGCTGTCTGGGCCATCATCCTCCACGGGGTGTCCACCGGCCCCGAAGGCTCGGCCGCCTCCCGCCGCGTCGGCTTCAACATCGCTGTCTCCGGCCGTGGCATCGCCTTCGACGACGCCGCCCGGGTGCCGGGCCCGTTCAGCAACGCCCTGCCGATGGTCGTGGAGGTCGACCCCCGCGGGACCGTGCCCCGCCTCGTGCGCGCTCTCGGCGACCGCGCCATCGACATGTCCTGCTACGAATGGGTCGCCCCCGGCCGACTCCTCGACCCCTTCGGCCGGACGTCCCCCGCCGAGCGCGCCACCGCGCTGCACGAGAGCACGGTGGCCTTCGAAGGACGGCTGCGTCACCTGGACACTCTCGCCCCGGAACTCGCCGCGCACGGCATCGGCATCGAGCGCCCCGACACGGTCTGGGCCACGACCTCGTCCCCGCTCACCGTGATCGGCCAGCACGACGACCAGGGCGGCACGGTACTGACACTGCTGTACGACCGGGCACGGGTGACGGACGCGTACGCCACACCGCTGCTGACCCACAGCGCCCGGCTGCTGCGCGAACTCCCCCTCACGGCCGACGAGACGACGACCGTGGCAGAGGTACTGGACAGCCTGGACGACGTGGCGTTGCCCCGGGTTCGCCCGGCCGTGCAGGGCCGCGGTCACGCCGGTCCTCTCGTCGATCTGCGGGACGCGATGGTGCCCGGCGCCGGAACGGTCTGCCTCGTGGCCGCCCCCGGGGCGCCGGACTCCTTCCATACCGGGCTGGTGCGCCAGTACGAGGGGCCGCAGGCACTGATGTTCCTGCGGGCGGCTCCGCAGGACGCCCTCCGGTGCGCATCGTCACTGCGGTCCGTACTCGACCCCGGCGGAAAACTCGTCATCGGAGGCTTCTCGGGTGCCGGAGTCATGGCCTACGAGATCGCCCGGCTCCTCGCGACGGAGAGCCGCACGCCACCCCCGCCCGTCGTGCTCGGCGGCGCCGAGGGCGAGGACGGCGACCGCGCCCTCGCACACGCCATCGAGACGACGGCCGGAGCCCGGCTCGAGGAATGATCGACCGCTTCTCCAGCGAGCGGTACGACGCTGGTTGTGTCGTCGATTTCCCAGGAGGCGTACATGACCGAAACGCCCGAGTCGAATGAGGCTGCGCTCGAAGCCAGGCGCCGTTTCACAGAGGCGATGGAGAAGAAGGGACGCCTGTCGAAGCAGCCTGGCGCCCGCAACGACGGCCAAAACCGGGTGAAGAGCCAGGTCAGCCGGGCGGGCGGCCAGCGGAACTTCTCCCGACGCAGGACAGGCTGAATCGCCCACAAGGCATCGCGGCCGCTCCGCCCAAAAGCCCCGCCTCGACCACCGGTCGAGGCGGGGCTTTTGGGCGCGCACGGCAGCGGACGTCACACGACCGGTGGGTTGTACGGACGGTCCATCGATGCTCAAGCGAACGCAGTCAAGGTGGCCGTCGCAACCACCCCACCGACGCCAGGCATCCGAGAGCTCGGACATCAGGACCGCAGCCCCTCTTCCGGCCGTGGTACTTCCGACAGGCGTGCTGCAGAGGAGACCCGACGTGCGCATCGCTGTCACCGGTTCCATCGCGGCAGACCATCTCATGGTCTTCCCCGGCCGGTTCGCCGATCAACTGATTCCCGACCAACTCGCTCACCTCTCACTGTCCTTCCTCGTCGACGGGCTCGAGGTGCGCCGAGGCGGAGTAGCGGCCAACATCGCCTTCGGACTCGGCAGCCTCGGGCTTGGCCCGCAGCTGGTCGGCGCCGTGGGAAGCGACTTCGCCGAGTACGAGGTGTGGCTGAAGGAGCACGGCGTCGACACCAGCACAGTACGCGTCTCCCCCCAGCGACAGATGGCTCGCTTCATGTGCATCACCGACCAGGACGCCAACCAGATCGCGGCCTTCTACGCCGGGGCCATGGAAGAGGCCGCCGACATCGACCTGACGCTGCTGGCCGGCATGCCCCAGGTGCGGCCCGACCTCGTCCTCATCTGCCCCAACACGCCCGAGGCCATGGTGCGGCACACCCAGGACTGCCGACGGCTCGGCCTTCCCTTCGCCGCCGACCCCTCGCAGCAGCTCGCGCGGCTCGACGGGGAGCAGGCGCGGGAGTTGGTGGACGGCGCCTGCTGGCTCTTCACCAACCAGTACGAGGCGGCCCTGCTCCTGGAACGCACCCAGTGGGACCGTGACCACCTGCTGAGCAAGGTGGGCACGTGGGTGACCACACTGGGCCCCGTCGGAGTACGCGTCGACCGCGCTGGACGGCCCTCACTCACCGTGCCCGCGGTGCCCGACACGCCCGTCGTCGATCCGACCGGCGTGGGCGACGCCTTCAGGGCCGGCTTCCTGACCGGGATCGCGCGCGGCCTCCCCACCGAATCGGCAGCGCGGTTGGGCTGCGTCGTCGCCTGCGCGGCGCTCTCGGTCGTCGGCTCCCAGTCTTACCACCTCACCCCGGCGGACCTGCTGGCGACGGCCGCCCGCGCGTACGGCCAGGACGCCGCGGACCGGCTCGCTTCAGCCGTGGGACGGCGGGCGTGAGAAACACGCGAGCCCACGAACTCCGTAAGGCCCTTGCCACCAGGGTGGTGGTCGCCGACGGAGCGATGGGCACCATGCTGCAGGCGCAGGACCCCACGCTCGAGGACTTCGAGAATCTCGAGGGTTGCAACGAGATTCTCAATGTGACGCGCCCGGACATCGTGCGTTCCGTCCATGACGCGTACTTCGCGGTGGGCGTCGACTGCGTGGAGACCAACACCTTCGGGTCCAATCACACGGCCGCGTCGGAGTACGACATCGCCGATCGTGTGCACGAGCTGTCCGAGGCGGGTGCCCGGATTGCCCGTGAGGCGGCCGACGAGTACGCCGCCCGTGACGGCCGCCAGCGCTGGGTTTTGGGTTCGGTGGGGCCCGGTACCAAGCTGCCCACCCTGGGCCACATCGATTACGCCACGATCCGCGATGGTTATCAGGCCAACGTGGAGGGGCTGCTCGCCGGCGGCGCCGACGCTCTGATCGTGGAGACCACGCAGGACCTGCTTCAGACGAAGGCGTCGGTGCTGGGTGCCCGTCGTGCGCTGGAGGCGACCGGCGCCGATGTGCCGCTGGTGGTCTCGATGGCGTTCGAGACGACCGGCACGATGCTGCTGGGTTCCGAGATCGGCGCGGCGCTGACCGCGCTGGAGCCGCTCGGCATCGACATGATCGGCCTGAACTGTTCGACCGGGCCGGCCGAGATGAGCGAGCATCTGCGTTACCTTGCCCGGCATTCCCGTATCCCGCTGCTGTGCATGCCGAACGCGGGTCTGCCGATCCTCACGAAGGACGGGGCGCACTTTCCGCTGGATCCCGAGGGCCTGGCCGATGCCCAGGAGAACTTCGTCCGTGACTACGGCCTGTCCCTGATCGGCGGCTGCTGCGGTACGACACCGGAGCACCTGCGCCAGGTCGTCGAGCGGGTCCGTGGGCTCACGCCTTGCGAGCGCAGCCCGCAGCCCGAGCCCGGTGCCGCTTCCCTCTACCAGACGGTCCCGTTCCGTCAGGACACCTCCTACCTGGCGATCGGTGAGCGGACGAATGCCAACGGCTCGAAGAAGTTCCGTGAGGCCATGCTGGAGGCCCGCTGGGACGACTGTGTGGAGATGGCCCGTGAGCAGATCCGTGAGGGCGCCCACATGCTGGATCTCTGCGTGGACTATGTCGGGCGTGACGGTGTGGCGGACATGAGGGAGCTGGCGGGCCGTTTCGCCACCGCTTCCACGCTGCCGATCGTCCTGGACTCCACCGAGGTTCCCGTCATCCGGGCCGGTCTGGAAAAGCTCGGCGGCCGCGCGGTCATCAACTCCGTCAACTACGAGGACGGCGACGGCCCGGAGTCCCGTTTCGCGAAGGTCACCCAGCTCGCCCAGGAGCACGGTGCCGCACTGATCGCGCTGACGATCGACGAGGAGGGCCAGGCCCGCACCCCGGAGCACAAGGTCGCCATCGCCGAACGGCTCATCGAGGACCTGACCGGCAACTGGGGTATCCACGAGTCGGACATCCTCATCGACGCCCTGACCTTCACCATCTGTACCGGACAGGAGGAGTCCCGCAAGGACGGCATCGCCACCATCGAGGCGATCGGTGAGCTCAAGCGCCGCCACCCGGAGGTTCAGACCACGCTGGGTCTGTCCAACATCTCCTTCGGTCTCAACCCGGCCGCCCGTGTCCTGCTCAACTCGGTCTTCCTCGATGAGTGTGTCAAGGCGGGCCTGGACTCGGCGATCGTGCACGCGTCGAAGATCCTGCCCATCGCCCGCTTCAGCGAGGAAGAGGTCCAGACGGCCCTCGACCTCATCTATGACCGTCGCGCCGAGGGTTACGACCCGCTCCAGAAGCTGATGGCGCTGTTCGAGGGCGCCACCACCAAGTCCCTGAAGGCGGGCCGCGCCGAGGAACTGGCGGCTCTGCCCCTGGACGAGCGTCTCAAGCGGCGCATCATCGACGGCGAGAAGATGGGCCTGGAGGCCGATCTCGACGAGGCCCTCCAGACGCGCCCCGCTCTCGACATCGTCAACGACACCCTCCTGGACGGCATGAAGGTCGTCGGTGAGCTGTTCGGCTCCGGCCAGATGCAGCTGCCGTTCGTCCTGCAGTCCGCCGAGGTGATGAAGACCGCGGTGGCCTATCTGGAACCGCATATGGAGAAGGTCGAGGGCGACGAGGCCGGCAAGGGCACCATCGTGCTCGCCACGGTCCGCGGCGACGTTCACGACATCGGTAAGAACCTCGTGGACATCATCTTGTCCAACAACGGCTACAACGTGATCAACCTCGGCATCAAGCAGCCGGTCTCCGCGATCCTGGACGCCGCCGCCGAGCACCGCGCCGACGTCATCGGCATGTCCGGGCTCCTGGTCAAGTCCACGGTGATCATGAAGGAGAACCTGGAGGAGCTCAACCAGCGCGGCATGGCCGCCGACTTCCCGGTCATCCTGGGCGGAGCCGCGCTGACCCGGGCCTACGTCGAACAGGACCTGCACGAGATCTACCAGGGCGAGGTCCGCTACGCCCGCGACGCCTTCGAGGGCCTACGCCTCATGGACGCCCTCATCGCAATCAAGCGCGGGGTCCCGGGCGCGACACTGCCCGCGCTGAAACAGCGTCGGGTCGCTGCCCGGACGTACGCGCCGGCGCGCGTGGAGCCGGAGCAGCTCGGCCGCTCCGACGTCGCCGCCGACAACCCGGTGCCGACCCCGCCGTTCTGGGGCACCCGCGTAGTCAAGGGGATCCCGTTGAGGGACTACGCGTCCTGGCTCGACGAGACCGCCCTGTTCAAGGGCCAATGGGGGCTGAAGGACGCGGAGACGATCGAGGCGGAGGGCCGGCCGCGGTTGCGGGTCTGGCTCGACCGTCTGCAGAGGGAGCATCTCCTCGAAGCGGCCGTGGTCTACGGCTGGTTCCCCTGCGTGTCCAAGGGCGACGATCTGATCGTCCTGGATGCGGCCGGAGGCGAGCGGACCCGCTTCTCCTTCCCCCGCCAGCAGCGGGGCCGCCGTCTCTGTCTGGCCGATTTCCATCGTGCGGAGGACTCCGGCGAGATCGACGCCGTGGCTCTGCAGGTGGTCACCGTCGGTTCCCGGATCGGTGAGGAGACGGCGAAGCTGTTCGCCGCCGACGCCTACCGCGACTACCTCGAACTGCACGGCCTGTCCGTCCAGCTGGCGGAGGCACTGGCCGAGTACTGGCACGCCCGGGTGCGTGCCGAGTGGGGCATCGCGGGAGCCTCGGAGCCGTCCGGGATCGAGGGGATGCTGCGCACCGAGTACCAGGGCTGCCGCTATTCGCTGGGATATCCGGCGTGTCCGGATCTGGAGGACCGCGCGAAGATCGTGGCGTTGTTGCGGCCGGAGCGGATCGGGGTGGAGCTGTCGGAGGAGTACCAGTTGCATCCCGAGCAGACGACGGACGCGATCGTGGTCCATCACCCGCAGGCGAGTTACTTCAACGCGGGAGGCCGACGCCTGTGAGTCCCACTTTCTCGTTCGAGTTCTTTCCGCCGAAGACGAACGGGGGTGAGCGAAGCCTGTGGGACGCGATCCGGCGGGTCGAAGCACTGTCGCCGGACTTCGTGTCGGTGACGTACGGCGCGGGCGGCTCGTCCCGCGACCGGACGATCCGTGTCACGAAGCGCATCGCGGCCGAGACAACGCTGCGGCCGGTCGCGCATCTGACGGCGGTGGGGCATTCGGTAGCGGAGTTGCGGGCGATCATCGGTGCTTATGCGGATGCGGGGGTCCGGGACGTGCTGGTGCTGCTTGGCGACCCGCCGGGCGACCCGCGCGGCGCCTGGAAAGCCCACCCGAAGGGCTTCTCCTATGCGTACGAACTCGTAGAACTCGTCAGGTTGTTGGGCGAGTTCAGGATCGGGGTGGCAGCCTTCCCGGAGGGGCATCCGAGGTCGCCGGATTCCGAGAGCGACCTGGCGCATTTCGTGGCGAAGTGCCGGGCAGGGGCAGATTACGCCATCACGCAGATGTTCTTCGATCCGGAGGACTACCTGAGGCTGAGGGACCGGGTCGCGGCCGCCGGCTGCGACACCCCGATCATCCCGGAGATCATGCCGGCGACCGACGCGCGCCAGATCCGGCGCTTCGCGGAGCTGAGCGACGCCGCGTTCCCCGAGGACCTGGCACACAGCCTGGAGGCGGCCAAGGACGACCCGGCAGCGGCCTACCGGGTCGGGGTCGAGCGCGCGACCGCGATGGGCCTGCGGCTGCTTGACGAAGGCGCGCCGGGTCTGCACTACATCACGTTGAACAAGTCGACGGCGGCCCTGGAAATCCACCGAACCATCATGAGCGCAAGGAGCGTTGACCATGTCTGACGGCACTGCCACCGGCTTCACCGACTTCAAGGTCGCCGACATCTCGCTGGCCGACTTCGGCCGCAAGGAGATCACCCTCGCCGAGCACGAGATGCCCGGCCTGATGTCGATCCGCAAGGAGTACGCCGAGACGCAGCCGCTGGCCGGCGCCCGCGTCACCGGCTCCCTGCACATGACCGTGCAGACCGCCGTCCTCATCGAGACCCTCGTCGCCCTGGGCGCCGAGGTCCGCTGGGCGTCCTGCAACATCTTCTCCACCCAGGACCACGCGGCCGCCGCGATCGCCGCCGTCGGCATCCCGGTCTTCGCGTGGAAGGGCGAGACGCTGGAGGAGTACTGGTGGTGCACGGAGCAGGCGCTGACCTGGCCGGACCACGCGGGCCCGAACATGATCCTGGACGACGGCGGTGACGCCACCCTCCTCGTCCACAAGGGCGTCGAGTACCAGAAGAGCGGCGAACTCCCTCCCGCCGACAACGAGGAACTCGCCGTCGTACATTCCCTGTTGAGGACGAGTTCCCTCGACTGGGCTGCCCTCGCCTCGGAGATCCGCGGGGTGACCGAGGAGACCACGACCGGCGTCCACCGCCTGTACGAGATGCAGCGCGACGGTGTCCTGCTGTTCCCGGCGATCAACGTGAACGACGCGGTCACCAAGTCGAAGTTCGACAACAAGTACGGCTGCCGCCACTCCCTGATCGACGGCATCAACCGCGCCACCGACGTCCTCATCGGCGGCAAGACCGCGGTCGTCCTGGGCTACGGCGACGTGGGCAAGGGTTGCGCGGAGTCCCTGCGCGGCCAGGGCGCCCGCGTCATCGTCACCGAGATCGACCCGATCTGCGCGCTGCAGGCGGCGATGGACGGCTACCAGGTCACGACGCTGGACGAGGTCGTCGACAAGGCCGACATCTTTGTCACCACGACGGGCAACAAGGACATCATCATGGCCTCGGACATGGCCAGGATGAAGCACCAGGCGATCGTCGGCAACATCGGTCACTTCGACAACGAGATCGACATGGCCGGCCTCGCCAAGATCCCCGGCATCGTCAAGGACGAGGTCAAGCCGCAGGTCCACACCTGGAAGTTCCCCGACGGCAAGGTGCTCATCGTGCTGTCCGAGGGCCGTCTGCTGAATCTGGGCAACGCCACCGGCCACCCGTCGTTCGTGATGTCCAACTCCTTCGCGGACCAGACCCTGGCCCAGATCGAGCTGTTCACCAAGCAGTCGGAGTACCCGACCGACGTCTATGTGCTGCCCAAGCACCTCGACGAGAAGGTCGCCCGCCTCCACCTGGACGCGCTCGGCGTGAAGCTGACCCAGCTGCGCCCGGAGCAGGCCGCGTACATCGGCGTCGAGGTCGAGGGCCCGTACAAGTCGGACCACTACCGCTACTGAGCCGTACGGCACCCGGCACGGCTTCATGCTGATGGCCGCCTCCCCGTACCTCGGGAGGCGGCCATCCGGTTGGCGGGCGGTGAACTACCGCCGCGGGCCGGGCTTGGGCAGCGGCCGGGAGCGCGGGACGGACTGTGGCTTGGGCTGGGGGAAACCCTGACCGCGGCGGCCGCCGTTCCTGAACCGGAGGGAGGAGTGGGGCTCGAAGCTACGAGATCGCATTTTGACTCCTGTAGGTCGCCGCGGTGTACTTTCAGTGAAGCGCTTTGAATGTAGTACTTCATTTGAAGTGGTGTCAACGTCTAGACGGAGAGATTCCTATGCGACAGAACCCGGAGCGCCGCGCCGCGCTTCTCGACGCGGCCATCGACGTCCTCGCCAGTGAAGGCTCCCGAGGACTGACCCTCCGCGCGGTCGACGGCAAGGCACAGGTGCCCATCGGAACGTGCTCCAACTACTTCAGGAACCGGGACGAGTTGCTGCTGCAGATCATGGAGCGCACCCACGAGCGGATCACGCCCGAGCCGGAGCAACTGGCCCGGACCATGAGTGCCGAGCCCTCCCGGTCATTGGTCGCACTCCTGCTCCGACAGGTGCACGAACGGATGCAGGACGACCGCAGCTGCTACCTCGCCATGCTGGAGCTCCGTCTCGAAGGAACCCGCCGCCCCGCACTGGGCAAACAGCTCAACGACATCTTCAGCAGCGTGCTGGAGGAAAACATCCGCTTCCACATGGACGCCGGCCTGCCCGGCGACCGGATCGACGTCGTCCTTCTCTACCTCGCGGTTCACGGCATGAACCTCGACGACCTCACCGCGCCCGGAGTCCTCGCCCCCTACGTCGGGACGGACCTCTTCGATGAGCTGGCCCAGCGCCTGCTGTCCGAGGACTCCTGACGGGCCCCTGCCTCAGGACCCGAGCGGTGCTTGAGGGGACACGGCCACGCTGAACGCAGTGCGACGCGACGGTACACGTTTGCCCGGGGAGCAGGAGCGATGAGTAACGAGAGAACCGCAGAGTCGGGGCTGCCCATCGAACCGGTTTACGGGCCGGGTGCGTTGGAGCGGTGGGATCCCGCCGAGAAGCTGGGCGATCCGGGTGCGTACCCCTTCACGCGTGGTGTCTACCCGTCCATGTACACGGGCCGCCCCTGGACCATGCGGCAGTACGCGGGGTTCGGCACGGCGGTGGAGTCGAACGCCCGCTACAAGCAGCTCATCGCGAACGGCACGATGGGCCTCTCGGTCGCCTTCGACCTGCCGACCCAGATGGGCCACGACTCCGACGCCCTCATCGCGCACGGCGAGGTCGGCAAGGTCGGCGTGGCGATCGACTCCGTCGAGGACATGCGGGTGCTGTTCGGCGGCATCCCGCTGGACAAGGTCTCGACATCGATGACGATCAATGCGCCGGCGGCCCTGCTGCTGCTCATGTACCAGCTGGTCGGCGAGGAACAGGGCGTGCCGGCCTCCCAGCTCACCGGCACGATCCAGAACGACGTGCTGAAGGAGTACATCGCGCGCGGGACGTACATCTTCCCGCCGAAGCCCTCCCTCCGGCTGATCGCCGACATCTTCAAGTACTGCAAGGCCGAGATCCCGAAGTGGAACACGATCTCGATCTCCGGCTACCACATGGCCGAAGCGGGCGCCTCCCCCGCGCAGGAGATTGCCTTCACTCTGGCCGACGGGATCGAGTACGTCCGCACGGCGGTCGCCGCCGGCATGGACGTGGACGACTTCGCGCCTCGGCTCTCCTTCTTCTTCGTGGCCCGTACGACGATCCTCGAAGAGGTGGCCAAGTTCCGTGCGGCCAGGCGAATTTGGGCCCGCCTGATGAAGGAGGAGTTCGGCGCGAAGAACCCGAAGTCGATGATGCTGCGCTTCCACACGCAGACTGCGGGCGTCCAGCTGACGGCCCAGCAGCCCGAGGTCAATCTCGTCCGTGTCGCAGTGCAGGGCCTCGCGGCCGTCCTCGGCGGCACGCAGTCCCTCCACACGAATTCCTTTGACGAGGCGATCGCGCTCCCGACGGACAAGTCCGCCCGCCTGGCGCTGCGCACCCAGCAGGTCCTCGCCTACGAGACTGATGTCACCGCCACCGTCGACCCGTTCGCCGGTTCGTACGTCGTCGAGAAGATGACCGACGACGTCGAGGCCGAGATCCTGAAGCTGATGGGCCGGGTCGAGGAGATGGGCGGCGCGGTCAACGCGATCGAGCGCGGCTTCCAGAAGGCCGAGATCGAGCGCTCCGCGTACCGGATCGCTCAGGAGACCGACAGCGGCGAACGCGTCGTCGTGGGTATCAACCGGTACACGATCGACGTCGAGGAACCCTACGAGCCGCTGCGTGTCGACCCGGTGATCGAGGCCCAGCAGGCCGAACGCCTCGCGAAGCTGCGCGCCGAGCGCGACCAGTCGGCGGTGGATGCGGCGCTCACCGCCCTCAAGGAGGCAGCAGACAGCACGGACAACGTGCTGTATCCCATGAAGGACGCCCTCAAGGCACACGCCACGGTCGGCGAGGTCTGCCATGCACTCCGGGAAGTCTGGGGCACCTACGTCCCCACCGACGCCTTCTGACCGACCGTCCCCACGCATCCCCCCGCCCCAAGGACCCCCCATGTCTGTGAGCAGGACAGAAGGCACCCTCCGCGTGGTCATCGCGAAGCCGGGCCTGGACGGCCACGACCGCGGCGCCAAGGTCATCGCCCGCGCACTCCGCGACGCCGGCGTCGAGGTGATCTACACCGGACTCCATCAGACGCCACGCCAGATAGCCGACGCCGCACTGCAGGAAGACGCTGACGCGATCGGCCTGTCGGTGCTCTCCGGAGCCCACATGACCATGTTCGCCGAGGTTCTCTCCATCCTCCAGGAAGAAGACGCCGACGACATCACCGTGTTCGGCGGGGGGATCATCCCCGCATCCGACATCCTCAGCCTCCGGGACATGGGGGTGGCCGCCCTGTTCACCCCCGGCACACCCACACACGAGATCACAGCATGGGTCCTGGAGCACGCCTGAGCGCTGATCGGACGTTTCACCCTGTTTCATCACGTGATGCCGTCGATCCGGGGGCGGGTAGTTGGTGTGTGGGGAATGCTCTGAGCTGTGGGGTTGGGCGGGTCCTGCCACCGTCGGTGCAGTGCGGGCGGGACTGCCTGCCTGGATTACGTCTACCTGCTGGGGACTTGGCGCAGCCTGTGCTGGGCCCTGTGCCGTGTGACTCCGCCCGGTGGGGCAGCGGACGGGGAGCTGGTCGCGGTCCGTGTGGTGTCCGCCGTCCGCCGGTCGTAGGAAGCGGTCCGCCTCGTGCTCGGTGTGCTGGGAGCGCAGTACTCGTGGAGTGGGCCCGCATGTCTTTGGGGTGGGAACAGGGACCTACACTCGGCCCGTGATCGTCGTCGCCGGCCAGACCATTTATCAGCTCAGTGAGAAGTTCGGTGAGGCTGACGCTGTTGTCTGGATCGTCCTGCTCGTGATCTGGTCGGTGACGGCCAAATGGAGGCAGCCAGCGGTAGCGCAGGGCGAGGACCAGGGTCGCCTGCAGCAGCTGGGCCGCAAGCGGTCGCGCTGGATGGCGGTGTGTCTTGTCGCAGTTGCGGTTCTGTGGCCCGTTCTTGACTTCTTCTTCCTCCTGGACTTTGGCTGCGACTTCGCCTCGTGTTAGTGCCGCATCAGGCAGCGTGTGCCCGTCGAGGAGCGGCGTCCGGTAGGGCGTGTTGGACGCGGTGGTCGCAGAGTGCCGTCCGCCGCGGTGCTGCTGCGGTGAGGATGGCTGAGGCGAGGGCGTCGCCGGTGCGGAAGCCGGACAGTTGCGCCATGGTGCCGCGTCCTGTGCGGGCGGCTTCGCCGCGGGTGAGGGCGGTGTCGCGGACGGCGGTGACGGCCCGCTGGGTGACTGCGCGTATGTGGGTGTCGGGCAGGGACATGAGTGCCGATACCCAGGGAGAGAAAATTACACCCCCTCCCGCTCAATGCGCAGAGAAAGTTACAGTCAGAGGTAACTATCTCTGTGGAACTGTGTAATTATCTTTGTATGGACCGTGCTGAACAGCTTGCCGTGCTCTCCGGAGCCGCGGCGGACCAGTGGGGCTTGGTCACCACCGCCCAGGCCAAAGAGCTCGGCCTGAACGCCGTGCAGTTGCTGCGTCTGACCGAGGCCGGCCTGCTAGAGAACGTCAGCCGCGGTGTCTACCTCCTGACCGCCGGCGGCATGCCCCGTCACGTGGAGATCAAGGCCGCCTGGCTGCGCCTGCAGCCCAAGACGTTCGCCTGGGACCGCCCGGCAGGCCACCCGGACTCCGGCGTCATCTCCCACGCCTCGGCCTGCCGGCTCCACGAACTGGGCGACATCCCCGCCCCCGACGTCGAGATCACCGTGCCGCGCCGACGGACCACGAACGAGCCGTTCGTCCGCCTGCGCACCGCGTCCCTGGATCCTTCAGAGACCACAGTGGTCGATGGTCTCCCGGTCACCACCGCCACCCGCACCATTACCGACCTGCTCCAGGCAAAAGCCGACGGCGGCCACATCGGCGGGGTCATCGCCGAAGCAGGACGCCGCGACCTGATCGCCCTGGACGACGTCGCCGAACGCGTGCAGCCCTACGTCCGCAAGTACGGTCTCAAAGCCACCGCCACCGGACGCGAGCTCATCGAGCACCTCGCGGAACAGGCGGGTGAGAGCCTGCGCCGTCAGGAAGTCGACCGGGCCAGCCAAGAAGGCTTCGACGCAGCCGTCCACCTGCTGGCCCACAACCCCGACCTTGCCGCCTACCTCGCCCAGCACACCCCGAGCAGCTCCCGCACCGTCAAGGCATGGAAGGAAGACACCGCCGCGCTGCTGCGCGGGATCCGGGGGGCCGAACTCCCCGGCCTCCCGCGTGACTATCCCAACGCCGCCGAACTTGCCGGACTGCGTAAGTCCCTCCACGCCATCGACCGGCAGCTGAAGCTGAGGATGTCCAACCCAGCCCTGACCGAGACAATCACCGGACTCGGCATGCTGAGCAAGGCCATCCAGGACTTCGAGCAGCGGGGGAAGCAGCACCTGCCGGCCCTGACCGAGGCGCTGCGTGGGCTGAATCAGCTTCAGCTCTGGCAGGACAGGGCCCTGCCACCTTCCGTCCGCAAGGCTCTGGAAAGCGCATCCGGCTCCATTGCTGCATCCCAGCAGCCAGCATCGCCCCCCACCTCGCAGAGCACGCCGGACAGTGAGTCAGCCGACGGCCGCCCCGATGCAGAAGGGACGGACTGACCCGCCAAAGGGACCTGATGGATGATCAACCCGGGCGTAAAGTCAGCAGCCTTGAAGCAGCACGCCAGGGGGCGATCCATGGGCAAGACCTACACGAGCCCGACAGCGTTCCGAGCGGCTTTGAAACAAGCCGCACTGAACATGTCGAAGAAGACCGGCATGAGCGTCTCCGACCTCATGAAGATCTTCTACTTCAACCGGCTCGCGGCCCGCGTCTTCACCAAAGAACCCGACGGCTGGCTCATCAAAGGCGGCCAGGCCCTGCTGGTCCGCTACCGCGGCGCCGCCCGCCTCAGCCAGGACATCGACCTGCAAAGCGTTGACCCCGAGCGCAGCGCCGACGAAGCCCGGCAGTTGGTGATCGAGGCCGCCTCGCTGGATCTGGGTGACTACCTCCGCTACACCCCGACCAAGTTCGAAAACCACAGTGACGAGGGCCGCGGCTGCGCGCAGCACTTCAAGGTCTTCTGCGGGACAGCCGAAGTGGCCGACATCAAGGTCGACCTCGTCGTGGGCCGCACTCTCTCCGGCGCCCCGGAGACCCGCACCCTGAAGTCCGCCGTCGACATCGAATGGCCTGTGGATTGGCCCGATGTCCGCCTCTACCCCGTCATCGACCATGTCGCCGACAAGATCTGCGCCATGTACGAGCGCCACGGCGAGAATGCCCAGCACGGCTCCAACCGATACCGCGACCTGGCCGACCTCCTCCTGATCAGCCAGCAGGAGGCCATCCCCGGACAGGCCGTCGCCCAGGCTCTGCACCGTGAAGCCGAACGCCGACGGCACAACGGCACCCCTGTGGTGCTTCCTGCCGTCTTCGAGGCACCGGGCCCCGACTGGCACGCCGGTTACCCCAAGCAGGCCGCCCTGGTCGTCGGCCTCCAGGGCTGCGGCACCTTCGCCGAAGCGGAACAGGCCGCCGCCGCATTCATCAACCCCGTGCTCCACAACACAGCCCAAGGGACCTGGGACCCACACCACGGCACCTGGGCATAGAAACCGCTGACTCGGAAGACCGCCTTCCTTCATGTTCCCGGAGGTCTACCGAGATCCGGCAGTCGTTCGGGGCGGCGCTGGCGTCTGCTGCGCGGTGCGCACCTGCCCGGCCGCCGTGGTGCCGGGGATGTGGGGCAGGCCCAGAGTGTGCGCCCATGCCTGAGCGATCTCGCGGCGCAGATCGTCGACTGCGGAGCGAACCTCGCCGAGATCGCCGATCATCCGTCCCTGCCGTCGGCGCAGTTCGCGGTTTTCCTCCCGTACGCCGGTGGTGCTGTAGGTGATGTGTTCCAGCACCTTGCTGTGCCGGCTCTCCTGCACCTGATACAGCGCGCTGATCCCGGTGTTGGGATCGGTGAGCATCAGGCGGATCTCCCCGAGCTCACTGATGATCTTTTCGATGTCCCGTCGTGCCAGTTCAGCCGTTTCGCGTATGCCGGACACATCTGCCCGCGCCGGTGCGTCGGCGCCTTCGCCGGGGGCCACCGGGGGGGCAACCATACCGGCGGCTTCGTCGACGGCGAGGGGTGCCCCAAAGTGCTGCGCCGGGAGGAGATGCAGTCCTGCCGCATCTTCATCTGGCAGTACTTCACCCGCCCCACCCCCCAGCGAGGTCGGGCCGCGCTACCCGACGCAACCTGCTGCCGGTGCGCGAGCAGCGGGGGAGCTCGCCCCACTCGGAGTCGGCGGCGGCCGGACTTGCTGACGGGAGGTCGGCTACGGAGCTTCCTTGCGGAAGAGGGACAGCAGGGTCTGGGCCGGCAGGGCGCCGGGGTTGAAGAACTGCGTGGCCAGAGCGGGCGGCACCGTCGTTCCCTGCATGCGGACCTCGTGGCAGGTGAAGCAGAATGCCGCCTCGAACAGCGCCAGATCGAGAGAGTCGTCGTAGGCCCGGACGCTCCAGCCCGGCGAGAAGCCGCAGCGGTGCTGTTCACTGCCGGGCAGGCTCTTGATCAGGGCCAGGGCGGCTGCGGCCTCGCTCCCGGCCCAGTGGGCAACTGGGCAACCGCCGTGCCGGGGTAGGGGACGTCCCGCCTGGTGGGAAAGGCGGAGATCCGTACGACCTCGATCAGCACGGTGGCGGTAACGGCTTCGGCGGGGAGCTGCATGAGCGCAGTCTGCCCGTCAGGTTCGCGGGCGGGTAAGGGGCACAGACGCCTTCGGCAGGCGCAGGCCGGTGTCGGTTCGATCGACCGGATGCCATCCACTGCGGAAGTCGCACCGACGCCGAGACCACAGAGGACGCCGTCACTTGTTCCTCGACCGGCGAACGCTGCCGGGGAGGGGGGTTGGGCGCGGGCCTTTCCACAGGCGGGGAGCGCCCCTTGTCACGCTGGTCGATGACCGGTACAACAGGGCCGTGACCGACCCTTTCGCGCCACCTCCGGACGGCCAACTCGCCCGGCCGGCCACGCCCGCCCCGGCGGGCAGGAGGCGTTGGACCAAGGAGTCGGCCGGAGGCGCGTTCGCGGGCTTTGCGGCCTTCTGGGGCGCCCAAATGCTGGTCTTCGAGCCCGTCAGCCAGATGCTTCCCAGGTATGAGCACACCGTCACTGCCCTGACGGGATTCCTTGCCGCAGCGGCTGCCTATCCGCTCGCCAGGTGGTGGCTCAAACGCCTGCCGCCGTCGGACTCATCCAGGCGGTAGGCAGTAGCACAACGGCAAGTCGACGGACCTGGGAACCAGTACGGCCACCGCAGCTGTGGACCGGCTGACCCCAGCCGTGGCGACCGCGCCCGCCGCCCCATCACCACCACCCGCTCACCGCACAGCCATGTCTCCCGCTGGCCGAGCTGTGCAGCAGCTCACTGTCGGCGTTTGCCAGGCTCGATCTTGCTGCCAACAAGCGTGCCTATGTGTCAACTACCGTGCTTCGGCTCAGTCGAGTGTGACTGAGCGCTTCAGTTGGCCAGTTGAGCGTTCGGTTCCCGGCCCGTCCCTCATCCCACGTCCTGTCGGACGAGCGCGTGCGCGATGGGCTCGCCGCTGCGCTGCGCGTAGGTCATTCGTTCGCGTATTTCACGCAGGGCCCGGGGGCGGTATCCAGGCCCGCCGCAGCAGCTCTTGTGGAACCCCACGCCGGCGTTCAGCAGCACCGTCAGTGTCCGCCATGCCGCGGTATCCCGCCGTCGGGGCGTGGCGAACGCCGAACCTGCGTGGATCAGCGGCTGCGCGCAACGGGGGCAGGTCCGCTGTCGCGTTCTGTCGTAGGGCTGCTTGTAGGAGGCCCGGCAAGAGAGACAGACGTACGAGGTCTTCGCATGAGCCATGCGCTCAACCCTAGAGATCCCCCTGGGGGGCCGACCAACGAATTGAACAGATCAAGAAGCCAGGAAGGAGTGTCGGCACGCCTTCCAGACCCAACTGGCCAACTCGAACGCTCACTCGCCAACTGAAGTGCTCAGTCACATCGAGGTGCTGACGTTCTGGATGCAGGTGAAGGTGGTCAGTAGTCGAGGTCGAGGTAGTCGATGTCGTTGAGGGTGACGTCGGAGAGTCCTGTGGCGCGGGTTCCGCCGTCCTGGAAATAGACGTCTTTGAGTCCTTCGGCGATGATCTGGCGCATGTGCTGGTCGCTGGCGCCTGTGTTGCGGGCGTCGAAGAGGCGTTGTGCGTAGGTGGGGGGGAGGTGGACGGTGAGGCGGCGGAAGCGTCCGTCGTCGGTGGTGCCGATGGGTGCGGTGTACCCGAATCGGGCCCTGGTCTCCACAGTGATTCCGGTCGTGGTGGAGGCCCGCTTCTGCCGGCGTTTGCGCACTTGTGGCTGCCAGCGGGCCCGTACCGCGTCGTTGATCTTCGCGGCGATGTCGGGGCGGGCGTGTTTGCGGGCGCCGCGCCGGTAGCGGTTGACGGAGTCGGCGGTGACGCCGATCTCCTGCGCGACGGCCTTGGCGCTGCCCAGCTGCCGGATCAGGTAGCCGATCTGCCCTTTGAGTGTCTTCGGCGGCTGGCGGGTGAAGCTCTCCCGGTCGGCCCGCTCGATCGCGTCGTCGATCTCCCCCACAGCTTTACTCTCCTTCGTCGAGGACGGCGTCGCCGCCCTTGATGTGGCGGGCGGGGTTGTAGCCCTGCTCCATCAGGTCGACCGCCCAGAGCATGGACTGGACGCCCTCGAGCTTGGCCAGACCCGGGGTGGGTCCGAGGCGGAAGCCGCCCGGCTGGGGCTTGCCGGAGGCGGCGTACGGGAGGAAGTCCAGCGGCGAGTCGCCTGGGCTGGGATAGACGACGCAGTCGGAGAGTACGGCGAGCGGGTACAGGCCCGTCATGGTGGCCATGTTGCGCAGTTTGCGGTGCATGTTGATGCGGGCCTTGGAGATGACGGCGGCGCGGATGTCGGGGCGCCAGGTCGGCCGCTGGAGGGCCGGCCACCGCTCGCCCTCCTTGTAGCGCTTGCCCTGGGGGCGTTCGCGCAGCTTGCCGATACCGCCCTTCACGGTCGCCTTGATGGCGGCGAGCACGGCCGCCATCGCCGGGTCGACGTCCTTGTGCCGCTCCATCGCCGCCAGGAACTCCGCGTCGGTCAGGTCCTTGGTGACGCCGAGGTCGGCGAGGGTGTCGACGTAGGCGGTCTTCAATCGGTCGTGCCACGGATCCAGGTAGGCGCCGGTCTCGCGGCGCAGGTACCCCTCGATCGGGGCGACGTTGTAGCCGAGCTCCTGGGCGTAGGCGACGGTGTGCGTCTGATACCAGGCCGGTCCCGTCGGCCGGGTGCCGTCCGGCGTGAACGGCGAGGGCAGACGCGGGTCCACCTCCACGTGGGAGAGATCGACCAGCCAGGAGCCGGGGATCTTCGGGTTGAACGTCGGGGCGTGGAAGTGGTCCGGGGCGGACAGGCCGACGACCAGGCGGGCCGCGGCGGCGAGGAACGCGGTGTTCAGGTCCAGGCCGACCGCGTACGGCAGCGTGCACTCCTCATCCGTCAGCAGGCTGACGTCGCGCACCCACTGGTACGCCTCCTCGTTCAGGAACCCGCCGCTCCAGCCGGAGTTCACGACGACGGGGTGTTCGGCGGTGGCCTCCGGCGGCGCGGGGTCCATCGGCTCCGTCCCGAGCGAGCCGGGGTTGTGGCCGGGCACCCAGTTCCCCGTCTGCGGGTCCTGCACCGCGCGGGTGGGCGGGCGCAGCGCCGTCATCAGCTCCAGCCCGGACACGGCCGTCGACCCGCGCGGGGTGATGACCCGCTGGGCGTAGATGCCCAGGACGCGGGCGACGTCGGCCGGCTCCATCTCCGTCACACCGGGCCAGGACCGCTCATCGAGGGCGTCCCACGACAGGACCGCCAGCTGAACGCACTGCCGCTCGCGCCCCTGCGCCTTGCGGTAGATCCTGGCCCACGGCCCGAACCCGCGCTGGGTGAGTCGCCATTTCGCCTTCACCACCTGCTTGACCACCGGGTGATCCTCCGCAAGGCGCAGGGAGCGGCGCTGCTCATGGCCCTCCAGGCGCTCGGGCAGTCCGAGCTTCACGGCGGCCGCGGCGGTGAGCACGATCAACGGGTCGCTGTCCTTGCCGTTGCGGTGCAGACGCGGCGCACCGAGCCCGGATTCCCTGAGCGTCCACTCCACCAGCTCCACCACGGTCGTCGCCGGGCAGTCGAGCACGATGCCGCCCGTGCCGTACGCGGAGCCGTCACCGTCCAGGACCGCGAGCGGGCCATGCGGAAACCGCGGATCGGCTCCCGGCCTCGCAGCCTTTTCAACGGCCTGACGCCGCGACGTCGCGCCGGACCGGGTGGCGGGACGCCCTGGTCCCGCACCCGGAACGTCAGACGGCGGGGCGTCTGCCGACTCCGCCTCGGGCGTGGCGGGTGGGGTGGGTGCAGTCGGGGCCTTCGCGGTAGCTGAGGGGGCGTTGGGGGCGGGGTGCTTGGCTGCCCATCCGTTGAGTAGCCGCTGGTAGGCGTCCAGGCGTGGTGACTTCGGTTCGCTTCGGCCGTTCTCCCAGTTCTTCACCGACTGGGTTGTGGTCTTCAGCGCGGTGGCGAGGCGGGCCTGGGTGATGCCGGCAGCTTCACGGAGCCGGGCCCGCTCCGTCGGGGGCGGCAGGTGCGGCTCCTCGTTCAATAGAGCGTCGACGGACGCGAACAGCTCTTCCTCAGATGGCATGCCCCGCACCCTTTACTCGAGATCCAACCTAAACTTATCCAGTAACTTAGCCCCTTCCTTAACCTTCCGCCGCCCATTCGAGTCCCAGCGTGGCGAGTGCGGCGAGTTTGTCGTCACCGAGTTTGGTGCGGCGGGTTTTCTGGTTCATGGTCCATACCCCAAGGCGGACTTCGGTCCCGTCCGGCAGGGCTTCTACGTGCCCCCTGGGCACTGTCAGGTGCCCTTCCCGGGTTTTGTACTGCGTCAGGGCCGCGACGCCCTTCTCGAAGGCGCTCACGGGCGTTGTGGGCGGCTTCGCGGGCGCTTCCAGCTCCAGGGCCGGAGTGGGCGGTGTGATGCCGAGTTGTTCCAGGCGTTCGCGCTGTCCGGCCGCCAGGGCCTCCCAGACCGACCGGGTGCGCTGCTTGGCCAGCCATTTCCCGATGTCCATGCCGTGGATGGTGAACCCGGGCAGTACCTCGGTCTCACCGGCCTGTCCGTCTTCGTCGGCCACGAGCTCGCGTAGTGCGGCGTAGTGGCGTTGCCAGTCCGCCGGCCACACCGGGTTCCAGTCCGGGTCTACGGCCTCCAGCGCGGCCTTCCACTCCGGGTGACCCTCCAGCGCACCCGCGCGGCGGAGGTTGGACAGCCACTGCCCGACCGGCCGGTCGAGCATGGTCGCCGACCTCGGGGCGCAGAGTGTCCAGTGCTGCTCGTAGTAGGCCTTGGTGGCTTCGAGGTTTTCCTGGAAGCGTTCGTCAGCGAGGCTCCAGACCATGCCGAGTTGTTCGAGCCGCCTCGCGCGTTGGCCGGTCATCTGTCCGGCTGTGTGGGCGCGTCGTTGTTCTGCGATCCATTGTCCAAGTGGTGTGGCGCCTTCACGGTGTCCGTAGGGCACGCGGGCGTTCCCGACCCGTTCGACGTATGTCTTGAGTTTCGTCCAGGCGCGGGCCCAGTCCTGGCGTTCGGTGTCGATCACGTTGAAGCTGACCCAGTCGGCGACCGTCACGGGATCTCTGGGGGCGGCGAATCGGAGCAGCAGCCGTGATTCGGCTTCGCCTTCCTCGGGCGGCGTGCCGATGTTCACGGACGGTTGGGCGACGTCCTTCCGGGGCTCTTGGGGAATGGCCAGCAGTTCCACGGCTTCTTCATCGTGGGCCCGCAGTCCTTCCAGGACTTTCACCAGGGGCCGGTAGGACCCGGAGGTGAACATGTCCTCGGGCTGCTCTCCGGGCTGGAGGAAGACGGGCACGATCAAGGAGGCGAGTTTGCCTTGTCCGGGCTTTTGGCGGAGTGCCCGGCCGATGGCCTGGACGATGTCGTGCGGCGCGCCCTTGGGGTCCAGCAGGGCGACGGAGTCCACCGCGCGGATGTCGACGCCCTCGCCCAGGACACGGCAGTTGGAGAGCACGGCCCGTTGCGCCGTGGACCCGAACGAGCCGAGAACCTCCCGCCGGTGCTCGGGGACGTGTTCGCCGCACAGCCAGTCGGCCCAGATCCGAGCCGGGTACGTCTCCGGCTGATCCGCGTGCAGCTTCGCCGCCACCCGCTCCAAGCCCTCTGCGTAGGCCTGTGCCTCGATGGTGCGGTGGTGGAAGGTGATGCACGTCGACAGGTCGTGCTGCGCCATCGTGTGCAGGAGCGCGGCCTGCAGGGCTCCGAGCCGCTGCCCGCGCACTTCCTCGCTGTGCCGCTCCTCGCCCATCAGCTTCTCCGGGGTGACGACCGGGTCCTTCAGCTCCAGGACGATGATCTGGTACCGCGCCAGCAACCCCCGCGAGACGGCCGACGCCAAGCTGAGCTTGTACAGGACGGGCCCGAAGACGGTCTCGTCGTCCATGGACGCTGCCATCTCCCGCGGCAGCGGATCCCGCACTCCCTCAGCAACCTCCCGGCTCAGCCGCTCTTCCCAGATCCGCGGTGTGGCCGTCAGGTACAGCCGCCGGTACGCCGGGATGACGCTCTGGTCATGGATGGCCGCCCAAGCCTTCCCCATCGACCCTGACGTCCGGTGCGCCTCATCAACCACCGCCAAGTCCACCGGGGCCAACTGCTGGCCGTAGACACCCTCGAAAGCCTCCGCCAGTACACCCAAAGACGCGTAGGTGGCGTAGATGGTCACCGGCCCCTGCCCATGCCACAGCGCCAACTGGATCGGGTTCGTCGTGGAGCGCACCTTCAACGACCACAGCCCCGGATCGTCCTGAAGCGAACACACCGCAACCGCCGGCCCCTTGTGCCCGGCCTCATGCCACGCCCTCACCGTCTGCGCCAGCAGATCCAGCGTCGGCACCAGCACGAGCACACGCCCCCTGGGCACAAGCCGCCTCGCCGACGCCGCCGCCATGATGGTCTTCCCCGTCCCACACGCGGCGTGCACCTGCCCACGAAGACCATTCCAGGGAATACCACCCGGCGGAACATCAAGACCCCGCACAATGGCAGCAACGGCCTCGATCTGGTGATCACGCAACTTCACGGCCATGCCCCGTGCTCTCCCTTTCGCGGAATGCAGCGCGTAATAGCAAATAGAATCCAGGCGCAAGGTGCGCGGCGGTAGGGTGTAGCACCTAATCCCAGACTCTACACAGCCACAACTCGTGATGCATCACCCGCACACCAACTCCTGCGCCCGAGGGTGACACAGTGACTCAATCTCACTCGCGAACGGCCGGTTACCCTGTAGGCTGACAGGCCATTGGCAAACATGTCGGGACAGGCCAGCCAGCGGGGGAGGAGTTCAGGGTGGAGCGCAGCGGAACCCGTCACCACCGCGAGGCCGGCACCCCATCAGTCCGACGGTCCGTCACATCCGTTACAGAGATGATAGCCGGGAATCCCAAGCCCTACACAGACCCGCGCCTGACGCACCCACCCCCACTGCCAGCCCCAGGAATCCCGCTTGCGGGATTCCCCCAAGTCGCGCTTGCGCGAATTGACACGCACCCAGAATTCCGCTTGCGGAATTCGATTCCCGCGCTCGCGGGGGAATCTGGCGGAGCGTCAGCGGAGCCGTTCCCTATGCAGCGCGCCAGCGC